>CAYHWL010000001.1:0-67467 GCA_964359785.1 uncultured Methanosarcinales archaeon
ATGCTAGACACCACAAATTCAGTGCCATCTTTTTGTTGCTTGTTTTCCCAGATGGTGGCGCTTACCGCTCCTGCTCGAAATTTCTTTACTGGTTGGTTTTTTTCCATGTGTATCAATCCTCCTTGCTTTTCGCTTTTTGTTTCATCAAAAATCGCAGATTTTTGTGACCCAAAGATGCCAAAGCACCACAGGGACATCAAAGATCCGCGACTCTCGGGAGGACGTCTGGCCAGACGCTCTTAAGACCACTAAATCATCTCTCATTTATATAGTGCCGGAGCGCATGTCTAGTGTGTCTAGTGCGAGAAATGCTGCATAATCAAGATATTTTTCCCAAAGGGATCCTTGTTATTCCTATCTTATCATAAGTTTTGTCAGAGCTAACCATCAAATCATCACCGCAATACACTGCGTGCATTGCATCGAATGGAGTCATAGCATGCCTTTTCATCAGATTTGATGCGGCCAACGCTGTCTCGATATTCATCCCTTCAACATTTTGCGCTATTGTATACACATCAGCTATCATTCTTTCAGGATCCAATTTCATACGGTAAGACAAAAGGAATAACTCCATGATTGTGACTGAAGAAGTGCGTATGTTCGAGATATTTTGTGATAAGATTTTTGACGCGGATTTCTTGAGCCAATTCTCTTCTTTGAATAATGCAGCGAAAAAATCTGTATCTGCATAGATCATATCAATTCAGCCGCGGCCTTACGGATTTCCTCTTTGATTTTGTGTAATGGCATCTTATCAAGCCCAGCCTTCTTCCCCATTACTGCCATGTCCTTGATGGGGTCCAAGGGTTTTGGGACTAGGAGGATTGCCCCCAACGATTTAGAGATATAATAATGATCACCCAGTTGTTCACGATATTCTGCAGGTAATACAATCCTTCCCCGATCATCGCAAACTACCTCATTTTGTGCCATAACAATCACAAAGGCAGACTTATTTATATGCTTTGTGGGGAAAAAACCGAAAATTTCCCATCTTATCCAGAATATTTTCTAAAAGACTTGCATTCCCACTAAAAACAAAGCAAGCAAAAACACGAAATGTTCTGCCCATGTCCCTGTCCGGATAAAGCCATGTACCTTCTCTTCAGAGAAGGGATGCAGCCAGTTGACTCCAAGTTCAGTGAGTGAATCACTTAGTAGATGCACGATGTACCCTATTACCAGATACCACCCATATGCAGGATATCCCAGAAAACCAGCCACAATCATAATCAAGATGGGCATGAATATCGTGTGGAATATCCCTCGATGATGCATTATTTTAGCGGCAAACCTTGTCAATGGCAAGACATTGTTGATTGTCGAGCCTTGGTGGTCAATGTCTGGCAGTATGGCCCCTACAAGCACTAGAATATAGTACGCGTTTACATTGCTAGGCAAAAAGTACTGCTCTAGCGCCACGCCAGCCAGAGCGCCAAGCGCCAGATGTGTTCGTCCTAACATCAGCGTAATAATTCCTCTTCCAGGTTCGGATTGGTGAACACGAGTTGTGATACGAACTCTAGTTCTGCGCTCATGGAGTTGCGTTGCACTCTGCCGACTATTTTCAGTATGGTCCCAAGCAGATCAGTCTTCACGTTTTCATATGCGCCTGGATTCTCTTTGAATGCGAGCATCTCGGTGTGTGCCTTGTTCACAAGTTTCTGTGCTTGGTTACGGAAGAACACTACTCGTAGTTTCCCGCTCCCATCATCAAGTATCAGATTACTGACATAGGAGTAATCAGGTGTCTGCTGTCCGTGTTCGGCGCATGCGAACACTCCTTCGGTCCCTTTGATGCGTTTCTGGCATTGGGGGCACACTTCAAAGAATCGAGGATCAAAGGCCTGCACAGTAGTGCCTAGTATCTCGACATTAGCATCATTCTCCGTCAATTCGCCGATTTTCTTGCGCACCGCCGCCTCCCGCGTCACTGCGCCTTTCACTTCGCCGACTGTCTCGCCAGGCGGATTGAGTAGCACTTGCGTCCTGTCGTTGCAATGTATCTCCACGCGCCCCTGATTGTCGCGTACATATGCGGAGCTTACCTTGACTGTGATCCCAGGTGTCAGTTGTGGGAATATGTCGGCTTTGCTTCCCCAGCATACCACTCGTAGGGTTCCGCTTTCATCGCCTAGCATGAAGTTCCCTACTTTACCGCTTCCTTCAGCACGGGAGAATTCACGCACTTCAAAGACTGCTGTGATCTTTCCTACGACTTCGACATCTCTCATGCCAGAGACCACTTCGCTTAGTTTGCATCTTCCGCCAGTTTTTGGGAATATATTGACGCCAAGTTCATTGGCAAGGATTGTAGCCGCCCCTTCCCTGGAGATCAATCCAGCCAATTGTTCTAGTTTGGCCTTGATTTTCAGGTCTATTTCAGCGTCAGAGAGCCCTTTTTGCTCTTTTATCTTCTGGATTATCGTTTCGACAGGGACTTTTAGCATCACATACCACCTTTATTGAGGTGACACGGCTAGAATATTTAATTGTTTGGAAACGCGGTGGAATAACATTTATATAACCAGATGCCTGCAAGAATCTCATGCAAACAAGGGACTTAGGAGAATTGATAACTGTGGTCTTGTTAGTTTCATTTGTCTTGTCCATGCTCCCGCAGTATTCGGGTGCCTACGCGGTCTCTATGAGCATCAGGGATCCTTTGAACGCTGATTCGAGAGGTATTACGACTAATTGCCTCACAGGTATCCAGCGTACATACTGCACCGGCAGCATTCTATTCACAGATTGTTTAGACCAAAAAGAGGGCGTTGTGAAAAGATACTGCAAGGATGGTTGTTTCACAAATGGCATGAGCCATTGCGGCAGATGGATTTCTGGTATCCAATGAAGGTTTCCAAAGCAGGACTATTAAGCTAACACCTTGATGTCCTGCGTGCTTGTTATGGTTTGTTGTTGACTCATTATCTTTATCACAGCCTGATATGGTGGTCTTGGGGATTCCATTGTTCCTCTTGCGATATACTCGTCCGCATTGCTTTCAAGTGTATCGGCATTCTCGCATTTGTCTCCAAGGCATATCTGCGCAGTGAACTTGTCATATGGCACTTTGATCCTTGCGCGATAATCTGCTTTGTCTCCTTCTTTCAACGCGAGCGCGGTGTTTCCCACTCCTGTGGAAGGCAGTCCATTGACCATAAATGAGGTTATCTCGATAGGCGCCGACGCTGGGATATACACTGCAAATGAGTACCGGATAGGATCATTCTTGAGCACGCCTTTGACGTTGTGCGCATGGCTTGTTTTTGTCTCTACGCAAAAGGTGTAGACGCGGTCATCAGTGAGTGGATTGCCCGTGCACGCGCCAAGCGTCCAGTGCAATCGGTCATTGTCTAGTGGGCCAATTATGTTGTTCACGCAGAGGCTAGGATCATTCCCGTTGCACTCATCTCTTATTCTCTCTATGCCATCACTTATTGTCTTATAGTCCCCTATGTCATAATCTACCCTGATATGGAAATCATTTTCTCCAGACAATCTTCCTCTTTTGTCGGAATAGCTTATCACTATCCTATCATCGCTTGTCCCATAGACATCGAGCATGTCATTTTGCATCACGCTGACGTATTTGATTGGGATGATGGTCTCGGGATATGACATCAGCAGAGGGTTCATGTTCTTGAGTATCAATTTGGATAATGTTTCAGCGGTTTTGGTGATGCATGTGCCTGGGCCATTGCTTTGCGTCGCGTAGATTGGTATCCCTTGGTTCCAGCCGCAGGAGCTTGTTCCCATCATGGCCAAGTCGGATAGGGCATCCCTTACTGCCTCTTTGGCGGACAATTCGACGTAGTAGTGCGCATTATCAAGTTTCATCTGGGCAAGGAGAAGTTCGCTTTGTTCGTATCCTATCTGATTTGTCTGTCCTTGCAATTCCATTTTTTTCTCTGTGATCACGAAATATGATTGCACTAGTAGCACGATAGTCAGCATGCATACCAATATGGTGAAGAGGAATCCTTTTTTCATGGTGCCCTCTGGAGTGTCACTTTGGCGTTCTTACCATCGTACAATGGCACAAGGACGCTAGCGCTGTGCTCCTCTTGCACCACGATGGTCCTCCTTGTGCTTTTGAGTGTTGATCTTATCCCACCGTCTACACCTACATCGATGTGTACATCTGCGTATTCATCGTAAGGCGGATAGTCGACTGATATTGTCGCCCTGCCAGGGATGTGGACCGTGTCTTGTATCATTGGTCCAAGAAAGTATGTCTGTGTCGCACGATCTAGATATCCGCCCATGTCTCCTTCATAGGGCATGGCAAGATTGGTGATGAGCATAGCGACATTCACGCCTTCCCATATTTGGGGGTTCAAAGATAGTGTCCTGCCAAGTTTCTCATCAGTTTTTCTTAGCGTGACATCAATATCTGTTGACAATGGTGTCTTGAGCACAGCCATGAGGCTTTGGTGCGCTTCAAAATCAGTTATCTGACTGCTCAACATATTTGTCTCCACACCCGACAGATTTGTTGTGGCAAATAACACTGCAGCGAATACCAAAGCAAGGACAGTGATGACCACAGCAGTGAAATCCCCTACTGTGCTGGTGACAAAACCTAGTCGGTTCATTGTTGCATCACCACTTCTATTGTCACTTGGCTTGCACGGTCGCCAGGATCTTCATGTATGACCACAGGCATTGTGATTTTCTTGTAGGATGGCCCCCCCTTGATGTTTATCTGTTCTATCATGTGTCTAAAATCATCCTTATGGTACCATCTTATCTTGTCTTCTACAGTCACTTTCACTCCCACTGTATTTGGCCGGGGATATGCCATGGCCTCATCCATCATTGTGTCAGTCTCCTCATTTCCTAATTTGTCCCCATCAAGCACACCGGTCTGTGCGCGTAGGGTATAAGGGTCCACATAAGTGAGTTCATGTATGGCTCTTGCTGCGATTATGTCCATCCTGGTCTCTCCAAGTTCAATATTTGTGGGTGTGTTGAGCGCTATTATTCCAGCGATAGCGCTCACTACTGCGATGAGGAATATGATGCTCCATATCCATCCAATTGTCCAGCTTGCGATTGTTCCTTTGTTCATGTCTCAAGTGTCATGCGGGTTATACGCAATGTTTTTTGGATTAGGTCTGTTGTTAGTGATGCGTCCAAGTTTATGCTTCCTATCTCGAGATACACTCCATTCTCTGCAAATTTTAGTATCTTTTTTGTGTCTTGGGCAAGATCAGGGTCGATTGGCATGGGGATGGCGTCTATCCCTTGCGCGCGTAGTGCGTTTGCGAGATGGCATGCCACGGCTGCATTCTTGGGAAAATGCAGGGATGTCCCGTCATAATCTATTATGGCTTTGTTGAGCAGATCCCCTGTGTGTATGCTCACAAGGGTTAAGCCGCTTGTTTTGATCGTTTCCTCTCTTTGGGTGGATGTGAGATATTGATCCTTCGAGAGACTTCTTGTAGTGGCAAATGTTCCCATCCCGGAGTCTAACGCGGCGGTCCTCAATATTTCAGCTTCAGTTTTTCCGGCATTGACTTGGCCTGTGTCTACGCCGCTTGGGTTCGTCCACATCCCTCCATGTCCGATATCAAGGATGTATTTTTGGGATTCTAATTTTGGGCAGGTCAATGAGTCTAACAACATAGTAGGTTTAGTCGATATCATGCTTATTTGGTCGCCGTTTCGCATGAGCGTCATCCCTAAAGGTTTTAGCACATCCGTTGATGTGTACTTGAGTTTCTTGCTGCCAAGATAAGGCGCACGCGTCTGTCCCACACTGGCGCGGCCGGAATTCATTGGGGTGGTCTCATATACTAGCACATCATCAGATAGCCGGTAATTGAATTTTTCAAGTGATGGGGGGGTGTAGAAGAGCGCTGTGTTTTCCGCCAGGGGGATGACACTTAGCAATAACGCCAGATCGTTGGAGAGATATGTCTTTGCGAAGTAGGTGTTTTCTTGTATGGGTTTTAGGAATTGGCCGTATAGCACGACGCCTACCATCAGCACGAGCCCTATTTCGAAGAGCACCATTGTGGTGTCGAAAAGTTCTGTCTGCGCCCGTCTGTTTAGCATTTTTCCCCCAGTTGGAAGTGCGAAGGATTCTTCTTGTTTTTTCCAAATCCGTTGTGGCACATCGACTCTTGTAGGACGGCAAGTGTTGTTTTCCCGATTGGTTCGACATCGACTGCGGTTCCAGCGCCATGTCCTGCAGAACAAGTAGGCATTGATTCAGTGTGTCCTAGCAAGAATGATTTCTGCGCATTTTCTTGTGTTTGATATGCCAAAAGCACATTTAGCCCATAGCTTCCTGTGCTGCTTTGTTCTGCGGCTTTCGCGGAAAGGCTGCTTCTGGCGCCATTCAATGCCTTGACTAGTTCTGGGCTTCCCCGGCAGTCTTGCGCGTTGCAGTCGACTTCGATGTTCTTGAGTGCAGGTTGTGGACATTTGACTGCGGCTTGAGAGATCATCTTATCACTCAAGAGATCTTTGCACATCTTGAACACCTCATCATTGAGGATGTTTCTTGCGCATGCTTCTTCAATTATGTCTCTTATCTTGAGATTAGATGATTTATCAGTTAAGACAAGCGTGTTATCTATTCTAAGCGCGATTGCGTGATGAGTGATAGCCAAGACGGGCTTGTCTGTTCTTTGATATGACATCCCAAGGTATCCTTCTGCCAGGCCAAGATTGCCTGATTCCTTGTGCCGCGTCAGGTATTCTGTGAATTTCGTGATCGCCAGTTTATAGTCGCCAGAATCAAACGCGCTTCTTGCTAGCAGCATATCCACGCTCTCGACTCCGCCAGGTAATCTCGTCACCTCACTTTCGACAGTTCTTATCAGATTTTGGAGTCGTGTCTGTGTCTGTGTATTTGGGGTTGCGAATCCTTTTGCGGTCCGCGCAAGCGTGCTTGCCCGTATCAAGGCATCTTTGCGGATATCTGTATTCTCGGTCTTGCTTGCCTCAAGGTAGAAACTTAACGCGTCCACAGAGACGAGCGCACTTGGTCTGTCAGCGTCTTGCATTGGGACATTAGGGAACCCGAATTTGGGATAGAGATCGACTATGACAGCAGGTGGACTGCGCAGTGCGGCGGTTAGTGTATCTCCCGCGATTATCCTTGTCTTTGCGACGAATTCGGATTCATCGCCTCGTAGCTGCCAGACTAAGCGCAAGTCTTTGAAAAGTCTCTCATATGCTCTTTGCGCAAGTAGATTCTCAAGGTCACTGATGTCTGTCTGGTATTTGATGCGCAATGTCTCCGAACGTTTCCTCTCCTGGGCCCGATCGCTTCCAAAGAACATGTAGGTCTGTCCTTTGTGGATCAATTTCTCGAGATACACTATACGAGTCATCGAGGGTACCGTTCCCGCCGCAGGATCACATGCTCCAAAGTAGACCAAATCGCTTGGTTGAGGTTGATAATCAGGCACGGCGAAATTGATGAGTCCGGTATCCACGGCTCCACGATAATTGTCTACTTGCGGGTCGTCTAGGATTTTCCCGCTGTCTATCCTCTCAAAAGCGCCTTGCCGGTAATCGCTTGAGTATAGCACGTCTGCGTCTATTGTCCGGCATGCCGGGTTGCCTGTTGGGACCCTTTGTGAAGTGGTGGTGATCTTTACGCGAGTGCCAGTGACTGTGTTTATGGTCTTTTGGGTATCATAAAGACAGACGCATGCCTTGCCATGCTTGCATCCGCTTGGTCTAGTGAGTATGAATTGTTCTCCGCAAGCTCCACTCACGGTCTCTTGATTCTTGCCAAATCCCACAAGCACTTTTTCAGGATCTACGAAATATGGTATGGTGGTCGTGCTTAACGTTTTCTTATCTAGTGTGAGTTCGGTCATTTTGGCGGCGAGCGTATTTAGGTTCATCTCGCTTGTCTCGCTTTGCGCTCCAAAGAAGATGTCATACACGCCTCCTCCAAATATGAAAAGTGTTGTGATGGTCGTGAGCATCAAGGCTAACACAGCCAGCTCCAATAATGATATGCTCGTGACCCCTCTTTCCATGCCAAAATCAATGCCGATTTTGATTTATAAACTATTCGACGAGAGAAACAATATCTTCAAGGGGGTGTTGGGGTGAGCACGAAAGCAGGGATCTTGCATGGAGGCATATTTTGGATGGCGCCCTGCGACTCTTTGCACTTGCCTTTCATATCTCTTTGACAATAGCTATCCTTTGAGTTCCATGGGTCTACATCGCATGCGTCGGGCATCCCATCTTTGTCATAATCACATTGGTTTGACCCTCTTGCCTGTCGCAATTTATCTCCGGTTGAACCTGCCCCTTTCTCGGCAAGGATGCAAAAGTCGCATTTATCAGGTGCGCAGTCTCCGTCTTTGTCATCATCTGTTATTTTACATTGCTCGTTTTGCTTCACGCCAAATCCGACACAGCTCATATATTGTTGATGATATGTCAATGGTTGAGTGTTTGCGAGTATCACATTGCTCTCCTTTGAGAGGAATGGAATGATTATGATCATGAGAAAGGCGCCAAGTATGAAATATACTATGCTTCCGACAGTCATCTCTACGCCGCGTCGATTCATCATTTTACAAGACAGCATTTTTGTTTTATTGAGGCGACATCAGGGCATACGAATTGTTTTGCGGGCACAGCGCAATCAGAGGTTTCTGCCATGCAGGCCCCGTTCTTCTGCTCGCAGCTATTCACGTTTGTTTGGAAGTTTCCTGTCTGTTTTGTGAGGATTAGCCCCAAAACAAGCAACACTAATAACACGAGCACTGCGATGACTATTGTCGATAATGCCAATTCTTGTCCTTTTCGCATATGAATTCACTTCCAAAGTGGGTTTTTATGTCTTGCTATGGTTTGAGTTTGCTGATCATGTCCACCCCTCCTTGGGCCAAATTGTAGGGCTTCTGTCCGAATATGTACAACAAGATCACAACGGCTACTAGCATCAAGATTATCTCGATTATATGATCCATGATGATATTGCCTTTCTTGTTCATGGCATAAGCCTCCATCCGGAGACAATCGTCTTGAATCCTCCTTGTTCATATGCGAGAATCATTAATAGCACTAGCAATAACACGGCCACAAGGATGAATTCGCCAAGGTGATCCATTACGATGCTTCCTTTATGGTTCCTTCCCATACCTTTCCAATGAGATCCAATCTTCTTAATGATTTCTATTTAGTGCGCACTTCAGTGCATCCCATCCTCTCCAAAGAATTTCTTTCAAGCGGAACGAACCATACGCTTGAATACCATTGGAATTGGGTGCTCTTCACGTAGGTGCTTAGCACGGTGGGTATCATGCTTCCTAGGGCCAGCAGTCCTCCTTTGAACTGCAACGCTCCCCCAACAGCCACCCCCGTGTATTGCAACATTGCCACGCCTGTCCACGCACTTGCTGCGATGACAGCCCCTCCTGTATACATGACTCCAAGGCCCATGATAGCCCCAGCGGCAGGAATTAGCGCCGTCTGTAGTGTATCAGTGAATACATCAAGAGAATCTCTTCCTTTGGCATGATAGAATATGACCGCGTATTGGTCTTGTTTTGTCGGATCTATATAGTCTGCTGTTTTATGTTTCTCGAGCTGGCTCAACACCTCATTGGAGAATGTGGCGACACCTGCAAGTGATTCAGCGTAAGTCTTGGTCGATCCTGGTATCTTGGTAGAGAATAGATAACTATTCATTCCCGCTAACGTATTTTTCTTGTCAGAGAAATCGACATAGTCGCAGATCTGGCAATAAGCGCCAGGTCCACCATACAGTTCCAGTTTTCCATTGCCAAATTGGTTAAAACAAGTCATCATCGACTGTGCTATCCGCGTTTTAGCCTCCCTCTGACTGCTTTCACTTGAAAGGTCCCCGATCTTCACATTTCGGACAGGACAGTTGAGTTTTGCAGGAAAATCATAGAGTTTGGTGTGGAAGCTTGCCGCGGTGTAGACGCTGTCCCTGCATTTCTCATAGGGTATCCTCTCGTCGATAGCTTGTTGGACGTTTGAGAAGTATATCATTGCCATCAGAAGTATCACGACAGTGACGGCCAGAGCCACGACGCTAGGCATCGTTATGTCCCCTTTTCTCATTTTGGCTCCGTTGACAGTTGATAATATTCCTGACAAGCTAGATTTGGTACGGTTTCAGTGGGTACAAACACGAGATGGCTCTGCGGTTTGTCATCCACTATCCTGCTTAGAAAGACGATCTCATGGGGTACTCCTTTTTGTATGACACTCAAAGGTCGGACTGGCGCGTCCTGTCCAGGTAATGGGATATCGTTTAGCACCGGATTGAGGAACATATTTATGACAGAGAGTTTTCCAAACGAGGTGTCCAGATAATCTGAATATGTGATCTTGTCGTTTCCCAATAGTTTTGTCTTGGCAAGGTATTGTTTCATCTCTCCGACGGGTACGTCGCTCCCAAGTGTTATCCGTGAACAATCCAGACAATAGATTTCTCCGCTTCGCACCATCCGTGCCAGCTGATTCTTATTCCCATTCATCTTATCCCAGCAGTTGCGTAATTCTTCGGCGATTTTTATCTTGAGTTCAAGATTCTCTCCATTGAGTGTCAATTTATTATAGGGGCAGTTGAGCACAGGCGGGTTGAATCCTTTCTTGAAGAGGCTCGATCCTGCTCCAGTGGGTTCGAGATAGTTGCTCCGCAGAACCACGCTTGTTTTGCACAATAAGGAGGGTGTGGCTTCATTCACAGATCCTTTATACCATTGCGTCACGCCAGCTAGACCGATGATGACGACTAGCACGATTATCATCTCGACCAAAGTATACGCCTGTCCTTTCATCACGGCCCCACTAGGATTTTCGAGAATATGAGCCCTATGATGATGATGACTATCGATGCTAATATCATCATGACTAGTGACATCGATCCGCCTTCAACGACTTCAGACATGGGCTATTGGGCGTTTTGTCGATATAAATATGTTTGCAGAAAAAATAGAGATGAAAAATATCAAAGAGAAGTTTCAGGCTTTCGATTTACAGCAACAGCGTGAGCCTTCCTGCACATCTGTGATGAATGCGCTTAGCTCATTTTCTCCGTCAAGACATGCCGTCCCTCTCACTGTCCCGCTCTCAAAATTTCGGGATTGACAGTTCGATAAGCATGTGTTGGATTCGACTTTGGAGACCCCACCGCCGAATTTTGCTAGTTTTCCTGTGAATATCGCCACTAGGACCACTAGTACGATTAGCGCGATTGCCGCGACAACGATGACTGTGACTGATAATTCTTGTCCTTTTGCCATATTGGGGGATTCCGATATTCGATTATATAAACATTACGCCTGCGCTCATCGCTTGTACGCCCAGTCAGCGGCTTGCGGGCTGGAGAGGAAATCATGCTCTTTTAGGGAGTCTATCACATAATGGGTCACTTTGTTGCGGATACCGTACTGTCTCTCCAATAGGTCAAAGAGATTTTCGACCTCTTTCACATTGGAGAATATCCCTTCGAAGAGGAAGTCATACCCATTGTTTATCCTCCATAGATTATTGACGTGGGGATGGCCCATCAAGAATTGTTTCACGTCCTCTTTGTCCTTTGCGCGCACTGATAGCAGCACATATGCCCTTGTGGAGAATCCTATCATGGAAAAATCAGGCACTGCGGTGAATTTCTTGATGAATTTCTGTTTTGTTAGCCTCTCGTATAGTGTCGACACAGGTATCCCTGTGAGCTTGCTCATCTCGGTGAGTTGTATCCGGGCATTGTTGCGTAGATGGCATAGCATTATTAGGTCTTTTTTGTTCATGGGAGCACCTCAAGTTCAGTCGGTGCTTTTGGACCTGATAATCCTTGGCCTTATACCTTATAAGATACCTTATACATATATATTTCGAGAAAATTTATATACTTACAGGAAATTGAGCTCTCATGCGTAGACATGCGATTCAATTGGCGAAGAATACTCTGGTGGTCTCTCTTCCTTCGGATTGGGTGAAGCAAAACGGCATCAAGAAAGGGGATTCCTTGAATATCGAGAGCAAAGGGAATCAGTTGATAATCGCTGGAGAGGGAAAAAAGGCGGTGACAAGCGTCCTGCTAGACACCAAAGGTTTGAATGAACGGAGCCTGCGATGGGCATTCTCCTCTCTGCAAAAACAAGGTGTTGATGAGATTGAGGTCAGACCTATCTCTCCATTGATAATCAAGCTCTCTCAAGAGATCGTGAGGGATCTCTTTGTCGGGTTTGCGATTGTGTCGCAAAAAGACAACTCTCTTCTGATCCGCAAGATCTCAAAGGACGCGGTGGATCAGTTCGGCGCCATCATGCGTAGGGCTTTTCTTGTCACTGTGTCTCTTGCCGAAGGGTTCGCTGATGCGCTTGAACGTGGGGATTTCGAAGAAGCCAGATCTCTGGGATATCTAGAGAAGACGAATAATCAGTTGACGAATTTCTGTCAGCGATTGATCAATCGGGGTGAAGCTGGTGTTGGATATTCTTCATTCTATTATGTCATTCTCTGGAACATGGAGAAGATAGCTGACGAATACAAAGCCATGAGTCTCCTCTTGCCAAAAAAGCCAAATATCAGTCCAGGTATGGCTAAGTCCCAAAAGGGGGTTGCAGCGCTGGTAAGGGGGTATTATGATGTTTTTTATGAAGGGGATGCAAGACAGCTCGGTTTGCTTTCTGAGAGGAAAGCGGCCCTGGAGCAGTCACTTCTCCTTCTGCTGGAGAGGCAGGACAAGACACAGAGATTGCTTGCGCATCATCTTCTTGATATTGTCTCAAGACTGCAGGATTTCTCCGCCAGTTTCATGACGGTTCGTGGTCTTTTTCAAGTTCAAGAGCTATGACTTGGAGATTTCCGGCATACGCATCCTCATCGCTAATCATGGAGATGATTCTTGCCCCGTTATGCAGGACTTCTCTTCGTTTTGGCCGCATTGATTCGCGGTTTGGGCTGCTCCATGCTCCGCACAATGCGACTGCGCGATAATGTATAGCTCCTTGCAGTGATTGTAGGTAATCATCGCTCCTTATCTCGGGACAGAACATCTCATGGTGGTTCTTCGCCGCGTCCATCACGATTTTATAGTCGATATCTTGATCAAAGAGAAGAAGATTTGCGATATCGCAAGTGGCAGGAAGCGTCTCGTATGCGTTTTGCATATCTATCTTCACCGGTTTTTCTCCCATGATGAAATTCATTGGATGTGCGTCTTGGTTTGGCGCGGGAGGACATTTCATCAACTGCTCTATGATATAAGATGACATTCTCTTTGTCTGCGCATTGATATCCCGATTTATTTCAAGCCCATCTATCCTTCGATGATACGATTCCGATATATCCCTGGGTTTCACGCCAGGCACTGGCAATGAATGCAGTTCTGCCAAAAAGAGTGATATCCGATTGTACTCATCACCCACTTGCCTGGATTGTATCATCTCATACATTGTCTTTCCATTCTCAAAATGCGTGAGCAGTAATGGTGATTTGCCTTGTATCACATTGATTGGACGGACGACTTTCCCATTCCGAAATTCATTATGATGATAATGTTTAGACAGCATAAGCTCCCTGCATGCCTCATCCATGGATGCCATCTCCTTGAGCATGAACGACGCCCCTTTTTTGCTGGTATAGTGTGCCACTCTATGGCTGCATTCACTTAGTGAATCGCAGGCGAATTCCGAATTGGCGGCTATCTTCACCGCTGCGATGCCCAGGAGAGTGTTCGAATATTGCTCGTCATATTTTGCCATGACGGCGCCTTCGATCAGATATGCTTCGGTGCTATGCCCCATTAGAAGTATCAACTGATCCGTGTATTTTCTGATATCAGGCAGGCTATTTCCCATGACAGCGGTGTATTGCGCGGCTAAAAGATTGTGCAGATCCGGTTTTCTAGCCAGGTTTATGCCCCTTCTATTTATCAAATTGAAGAATATATCCGTAGTTTTGTTGACAAGAGTGGATCCGTCGAATCCATGCCTAAATGATCGTTCATACGCTTCTATATCTGGCAGTTCATTTGTGTCCGCGACGGTTTCAGTGAGATAAGGGCGCATCTCATCCGGGACATTCATAAGCTCATTGGATGTTGGGATTCCAGATTTATCCTTTTTGAAAGCGCGTTTCCATATATGGAGAAAGCTTGTCAATCTTGGTTTCCGGCAATTAGCTCCAAACATCAGCATAGGATGGATAAGATAAGCCCCGGCTAATCCATAAGCGAGGGCTGGAATAGTTATCTCCAAAGCAAAAACAGGGCTTGCGCTTGAGATCTCAATAGCTCTACGGAATAGTCCAAGGCTGAGGTATCCTCCAAAACACAGAGCGCTTGTCAGGGGATGGTCGGTTATCACATCGATAGGCAGACTCAATGTTCTCTCTAAACATTCTGCTGACAGAGCGTCTCTTGTATCCGCCCTCCGATTGGATCTCAATAGGTATCCAGCGGATAATGCTATCATTATTGTTGGCAGTATCTGTTTCCATGGAGGAGGGATCTTGACTGTCTTTGGAGTGAGTTGTGTATGTTTGCCATTGACGATGTCTATGGAATAGATAAGTCCATCACGATTGTCTATGTGACTGCCGCACAATACCGCTAGGTTTCTCCCGTCTAACCACTTATAGGGCCTCTCATCATGATGGAGGGGAGTGAGTCTTCTTATGGCCCCCTCATTTTCATAGATAAGGATCTCGTTCATGTGGGTATCCCATTTCTTGATCAAGACCACCGCGTCATGGTTTATGGGATTGTGTAAGATTGAGAGGATTCTGCCAGGCAGATTCTCTCTTTTTATCGAGTCGCCTATCCGTTTTGCCAATACATTCTTTTCTGCATACCATATCTGCTTGCCGTCGCTAGATATGCTGGCGCATGCGGGTCTTGGAGAGATATTTTGCCTCATCTCTAATCCATTCGCGCAGATCTCATATACTGCCATAGAACTCTCCTTGGAAAATAGGGCGAATGATCGTGGGCCATGCCGGATGACATCTTCAAGTTTTCCGAGATTTGCACCTATCTGACGGGTGTGATTTGGCCCAAGTATAGCTATCGAGTCATCAGCATGCTGTGCCAAGAAAAGATCAGTCCCTATAAGGTAGGCATTGGAGATCTCTTTTGTCGAGCGCACAATCTCCCCGTCATCTAGTCGTATCAATCGGCCTTTTGCCCCATCGGTCTCATGTGAATTGAGAAGAAGGTATTTTTCAGAGAACACTTTGGATGATCCATCTGGATTCTTGAGCTCCTTTCTTGTTCCTTTCTCTAGGTTTGACAATGCGCAAGAAGACCCGTCAAAGGATTGTGTGATTACTGATTTGCCATCTAAAGAGACCAAGGAGGCCATCTCTTCTATTCCTAGCGGAGTGATGTTTCTGATACCCGAATCAGTGAGCTCATAGACAGATCTCTTGCCGTGAGCATCTTCCATGGCGCACAGATGTCTAGAAAGGTCACTGCTGTACAAAGATAGATTATTTGGCGTCTGTCTATACATCCTCAATGCGGCACTTCTCTTGGGATCACGGTCATTAGACCCCCATGCCAAACCAGCCACAACCGCCCCAGATAATAGAGCGTCCCGAATTCCCCGTCTTGCCCCCCATACTTTCTCCCATAGGCTCATAGATGGAAAAAATCTGATTTAGCTTAAAAAGATGGACTTTAGGCGTCACAGATGTCAAGGGTCACTCTTATCGGGAGATTGCCCCCCAGTGACGCGGGGATTATCTGGCTCGCTTGGTCTTTTGTCCCTTTGCATTGTTTGCCAAGGGGTGTGTCTATGTCTCTTACGCCAGTTATTGTCAGATAGTACTGCTTGTTTTCTGGTACAAGTGCGATTTCTAGGACTTGTTTGTTTAGCACTGCGTTGATATATTGACAGCTGTTGTCCCCTCTGATATTCCCGATGTCGCTTGTGCATTTCGCCAATCGCTCACCTGCGCAGTCTTGCAGCAGTTGTCTAAATGTATTTTTTTGACAGCCTGTGGTGGTGCCAAGCATTGTGTTGAGGAAGCTTGCTGCGAGTCTTTTTTGTTCATATCCGTGCTGGATATTCTCTGTGGGTTTGTTGATGATAGAAAGCGCGAACAATACCCCCAGGCTCACGAGTATCACTATGATCGCAAGCCCCATTATCTCCATCTGTCCCCTACGCATAGATCCTCACCTTTAGTATTCCAAATGAGTATGTCTTCTTTGCGCTGTCCTGTATCAATACTGGGATGACGCTGGGTATCACGGATGTGGCATTCGCCAGTTTGTTGTTGTATAATTGATAGGTATGCCTGTTGGGGTATATCTCTTCGATTGTGACATTCGTATTGCGAAAGACAGTGTAGTACTGTTCGCGTAAGGTAGCATTATTGTTCAATAACCATGTGAAATTGGCTATCTTGGCTTTATCAAAGCATCTCTCCACCTGTTCCCCTACCCTGATACAATCCAGTTCTGGGATAGTGCTTATTTTCTGCGAAAGCACTATTGTCTGCAATTGAAGCTCCCGTTCGTAGTCTTTTCCTGCCTGTGCTTTAGATATCAAAAAGTAGAATGAAAGCCCAAATGCGATGAGGAAAAAGAATATGATGAGGACTGCGATAGTCTCAAACATCTGTATCTGCCCTTTTCTTGTGGTTATCACGGTTGCCATCTTAGTATATCTCCGGACAGCTTTTCCTGATGTATTCCAGTGACATGGTGGATAATTTGCTTATGTCTCCTGTGATATTGGTGGCGTCAGTGGCGACGCGCGCATGCCAAGCGAGTGTTTGCAGTGCGTTCACAGGCATGTCATAGTTCATGCCGCATAGATCTTTGTTATTGAATGATTCTGCTCGCATGGAATAGATATCTGCAAGTGATGCCAGCCGGATATACGCTTCTCTCATGTTGCATGCGTATTGTTTGAAATCTTCGGTGAATATCGCGGCCAGCAGATCTCCATCGCTTGCGAATTGTCGGTTTCCTGCCGCGTTCCAGTTGCCGTATTTGTCTTTTGCGAACCAGTATACCGCCTTATGGTCCATATCTATATTGAGACAGCTGTAATCCTGTCCTTCAAGGGTTGCCATGGTGGGGATATCCTTTGTGCATCCGCCTTGTCCTTGCAACAAGAAGAACACCAGCCTCAATTTTCCACCGTCATTGCGTATGTTCTTGGCTCGGTTTACGGCGTCAAGTCCCGTGGCGTTGGCTCTGTTGATGTTGTCTGGGATCATAGATAGTATCCTTCGTATTTCTGGTGTCAATACTGGTACGGCCATGACGTATTTCACACGTTGATTGGTGGCTATCAAGAAATTCGTCACGCGGAATGGCGCGGCCCAATCGACTGAATAGAGCACCATGTTTGGTCCTGTGATTGTTTTGGGCCCAAAGATCAAGGTATCCCCAAACTCCTTTGTTATCGACCCGATGCGGTATCTGCAATCACAGTCTTCGCAGGAGAAATCGACATCGAGTTCTGGGAATTCGATGAGTTGCGCTGTCCCTTTGGCGGTCTGGGCTCCAGCGGCGATTGCGGAGAGGTCAGATATCAGGCTCTCTGCGCTTGATTGCTCACTTGCGGTTTTTTGTTTTTGTATGAATCCAAAGAAGGTGATTAGTATTATTCCCCCTGCGATCAGGATAAATACCCAGTTGATGGGTACTTCTAATTGCCCGGCTCGGTTATTCATTGTTCTTCTTGCCATTTGCCAACTTGTGTGGTCTTTCCAAGTCCCTCCAGACGCAAAGAGACTGTTGATGACTCTATATTGTCTATGCAGAAGAATCCTTGGTTCTCAAGGACTGTTAGTGGCCCCACACGGATCTGTGTCTCGCTTGCGGGTTTGAGGAATATGTTCTGGTCGCTTCCGCTTCGTACGGCGTCAGCCATTAGCGCGCTTTGGTTTTCAGCCAGGAAATCTACGCGGGTCTTGTATGTGTTAGGGCCTGTCTGTATCTGGGAGTCTGTGTAGCTACTTCCCTGGAACATCCTGTTATCGACAAAGCATATGGTCTCAAAACCAGGGCATAGCGTCAAGTCCATCCTGCGCACGGTCCCGACAGATGCGGTCACTCGTTCTATCTGATTTTTGAGCGTGTTTTGCGTTTCTATCACGCAGACTTGACTTTTCATCTCTCCAAGAGTGGAGATAGACCGATATCCATAGAGGAGGATCATGGCGAATATTATCGCGCCTAATACAAACAGTAACGCTTGTCCTAGTATCTGGGCACGTCTCATTTTCTCCTCTTCACAGCTGGTTTCTTCCAGGTCTCAAATTGCTTTTGGATCAGGTCTTTGTTCTTTTCCCAATATGCCGCGGTGATCCGGAGTTTCTTGAATAGTTCTTCAAGGTCTTTCTTGCTTAACTTGCCTTTGCGTGCCAGATCCAATTTTTTCTTTAGCTCTTCACGTTCAGAATCGGTGAATCTCATCAAGGCCATGTTCTCCAGTGCCTGCATTTCAGGTGATAATGTGCTCTCTTCTCCTTTTGAGATGCCGCTAAAGCTTCTTAATTTACCAAATGCGCTTGTGTCAGGAGCGGCTTCTTTTTTGCCCAGTTTGCCTACAGCGATGTACTCCTCTTTTCCGGCGCCAGCCGTCCGTGTTGTCACGCTTGATTCGGGCAGGTTCTTTGCCATTCTTCCTGTTTCGGGTGGTGTTGTCATGCCAGAGCTAAGGTCCAGCTTTGGCATTTGCTCTTTTTTCTTCTCTTTATTCACTACATTTGAAGCGTTTTTAGTCCATAGGTAATAGAAGATGAATCCTCCTATGATGATTATGCTTGCTGTGAGTATCCATTTTGCCCAGTCGAAAGCTGGTGTGCTTGTGGCGTCGGTTGGATTGCTTCCCCCTATTATTTCTGCGCCATCGTGGTAGCCGTCTCCGTCTGTGTCAGAATTTGTGGGGTCCACAAATGATCCTGTCCTGTGGTAATAGTTGTATTCATCCAGGTTTGTTGCGCCGTCTCCATCCGAGTCTTCCATAGCATCAGCGCTGTTCTTTGGATCAAATCCATATTTGCTCTCCCACCAATCAGGCACGCCATCTCCATCGGAATCAGGCGGTATGCTATTTGGGTCAGCTGGATTCGAGCCGGCAAGCACTTCTTCGCCATCTAGGTAGCTGTCTCCATCAGTGTCATTCTTGTGAGGATCCATATCTTGGCCGTTCTGGTTGAAGTGGTTGTATTCTTCCAGGTTTGTGAGACCGTCGCCGTCTGGATCTCCTGTCGCGTCATTAGGGTCGTTTGGATCAAGGTTATATTTTTTCTCCCACCAGTCAGGCATGCCATCCATATCTGTATCTTTGTCATCGCGTGGATAGCTTTTGCTGTCTGTCGGGTCTGTCCCGGCGTCGATCTCTGCCTTATCATTGAATCCATCCCCGTCGGTGTCAGCTTTGTTTGGGTCTATCTCTTTTCCGACCGTCTTAAGATACCTATACTCGGCGAAGTTACTTAGGCCGTCATTGTCATTGTCGAGATTTGCGTCCAAAGGATCGTTTGGATTGAGTCCATGCGCGCGTTCCCAATCATCGGGCATTCCGTCTCCATCGCTATCGACGTCGCTTGGTCTGCTGTTTGGGTCTATGGGGTTGGTGTTGGCTTTTACTTCAAGGCCATCAGGCGCCCCATCGCCATCGGTGTCCGCTTTTTTGGGGTTTATGTCTCTATTGTTGTCTTTGAAATAATTGTATTCTTCAAGATTGGTCATTCCATCCCCATCTGAATCCATACTTGCATCGCTGGCAGAATTAGGATTGAGGCCGTATTTTATCTCCCACCAATCAGGCATGCCATCTGCGTCCGAATCCTTGCCAGAGTCTTGGCAAGTGTGCGTGTCTGCTATGGTTATCATGCATGCAAGTCCGCTGCCGCAATCGCTTGTTGTCTTGCATTGCAGGCCGTCTCCGCATTTTGTGGGGCACGCCCCTCCGCAATCAGTGTCGGTTTCTGTGCCATCTGTCGCATTATTCTCGCATCGGGGTGTCGCTTGACAGATGCCATAGGTGCATCGGCCGCCATTGCAGTCAGAGTCGTAGATACAGCTTGAGATATTGCGGCATTCGTCAAGGGTGCGGCAAGTGCGGTTTGGACGACTAGTGTCGTTGGATATCACAACAATTGTCCCATTTGACAGCACGATAGTGTTGTTATATGTCACAACAATTGTACCATTTGGCAGCACGGTAACAACAGGACACGCGCTGCAGCTTCCACCGCAATCTATTGCGGTTTCATCGCCGTTTCTTGCGCCATCTGTGCAGGAGACTGTCCTGCATATTCCGCCTAAGCATGAGGAGTTTAGACAATCCCAATTTACCGAACATCGCAAACCGTCTTTGCACCCTAGGCAATTTCCGCCGCAATCAGTGGCTGTCTCTCTGCCGTCTGTTCGGTTATTGGAACACGTGAGTGGGCGTGAGGCGTTGTCTATTCTGACACCTGTTGACCGCATGATTGAGGAGTTTCTGCCAGCTCTATCTACTGCCTGCATCTCGAAGTAATAGCTCTCTGTGTTTCTAAGAGTTAGTCCTGTGACGACATTCGCGTGTTCAGGATTATTCTCACTCACTGGACCTCGTATGGCTGATCCGTTCTGGGCTCTTAGAGTATATGTATATCGGACTATTCCAGTATCCGGATCGCTTCCGTTATACCATAACGGCAGTCTGTCAAAGTCCGCGCTCACTTGAGAGTCTTCGAATTGTGTGCTGTCATTCACGATTAACATTGTGGGATCGCGCAAGTCGATCCAAAAATCAGTATTTACCTCTCCAGTCTCCGGTACTCCGCTTATCACGGTATTGCCTAGTGTCCTGCAGTTTGTCCGGGTGTTATGTCGTCCGCCGGAATTGACATCGAAATTGGTTGTGAGGTTGTGGACTTGGCTTCCGGCGCTCTCTGTGAGACGCACCACAGTGTCTATGGCAAATGAGCAGGTAGCGTCTTTATTAGATCCTATAGAGAATAATGCGGTGGGTATCCCAAATATCTTTCCGCTGGGAGTGTAATCAGTCAAGATGAACTGTCTGCCGGGGTCTACCCTAAATAGGATTGTGGCGCCAACTGATCCAAGACCTGATGCGCTCTTGCACGCGACCCGATAAGTATAGCTTCCTACATTTCCCACTGTCAGGTCTGTGATGTGACTGTTGAGTGCCATGAAATTATATCCCGAAAATGTGTTTTCCATTTGGTCATAATTAGCGGTTGTATTGGAATATTTGCAGAATGTCTCTATATCCGTGCTGACTTTTAATGTGGTTGTGAGTGGTGATTGGATTATTGGGTTTGGGTCTGCGACCGCGCTGATTATCACAGGTGTCTGATCTTGCACTATTAGTGTGAAGTCCTGCCTTATGTCACGATTTTGTGCATCGACGCATCTGACAAGGAAATCAAACCGCCTGTTCCGATTCGATGGAAGAGGCGCGATCTCATTGAAATTCGTTATCACATGCTGTGATGATATTGCGTCATTATCCATCTTTCTCCAATTCGCGAAATCAGGATATATGAATCCACCAGGATCGAATAAGAATCTGCATTTTGTGAGCGTGAGTGTCTCCACTCCAACATCAAAAGTGAAATTTGGCGCGGCTCCATATGGAGGCAGATAAAGCCTTATCGGACTTGCATGTGCGGTGACCATGAAGTCAGCTCGGCTTGAGATCTGGTTCAAGGCGTCATCTTCAGCTTGTAGAAGCAAAGTGTTTGGCCCATCATCAAGTGTCAGCGATAATCCGTATAGGTTGCCTTGGGTATTTTGGCGGCTTAGATTAGTTGTGATTTCCACAGGTTCTATCCTGCTGGAGAATTGGTTTATCGTAGTATGTACCAATGTGACGTTCTTGAGTGTGACTGGTTCGGAGAATCTTAAGACTAGCATCCCTGCGCTAGTGTCTATATTCGCGCCATTCAAGGTTATCGCGTTTATGGTGGCGTTCACAGTTGGTGGGGTGAGGTCAACTATCAGTATAGTCTGGTCAGGTTGATCCATGGGTATGTTGGTATTGCCAATGGCTCGCATCCTGAATGTATATGTGCCCTCAAGCAGGTCTTCTATAGGGGAGAAACTGAAGTTATATTTTGGCACCATCACGGTTTGATCTGCTGCGATCACTCTTGTGGGCGTCCCAAATATTCTTTCTGTGACAGTTGATTCGACATTCATTCCGATTGTGATAATAGGCCGTCTATCCGATGTTCGGTAGGTGTCATTTGCTATTCTTTTTGCGTGAGAGACATTCTTGCCTATAACAAGCGGCCCATAGCATCCCTTGCATGCGCGGAAAGTTAGCTCATTGATTATCTCAAGATTATGTGAAGGATCCTCTCCGAAGAATCGAAGTGTGGTGTCTCCATCAAATAATGGTTGTGTCACCAATGAGCCGTCCACAAGTCCGGCCTCGCTAAAGGTCAATCTATCGGCAGTGGTTGTTTTAGAGGGGATGCATGGCGTGGCTCCAGGGGCATAGGTGCAGTATTTTGTGGGCGCGCTAAGTCCAGATATGATGTTCGCTGAATACAGCGCATTCACGCGGTCAAGTCTTGTGATTGAGACATAGTCTATTCTGGATGGGTTTGTGGTGCTCATTGGCACCATGCGCGTTTCGGGGGGGAAATAATCCATTTCACAGCTTCGTAGTTTTGCGTCTCCTGCTCCGTATGGGCAGTCGCGGAAGTCATTGTTTTGTTCTGCGCCATCCGCGTTTTTGGCGCATTTCTTGATGTCGTTCCACTGGCATACGCCTATATTGCACTGGTCCGTGCTGCGTATGAGTATCCTATTCGTATTTCGGTCTATTGTGATTCCTGGACCTGCGCAGTCTTCCCTTGTCTTGTAATCCAGACAGGTTGCGTTGATGCATGAGAAGCTGGATCCTGATCCTTGAGAATTGTAGAAGCAGGGGAATTGCGAGGTTGACAATGCGTCGCTTTTCGCTTTTGTGCAGGCATCAAAGATTTCATTGTAGGATCTATGAGGAGGTCGGTTATTGTCCGCTCCAAGCGTGCCCTTGGCATCGCAATAATAGCAATTGGTTTGGCTCGTGTCTATGCATACCCCTATTCCGATGGCTGGGAAGATGTCTTTCCATTGACAGTTTTTCACTCTGCAATTATCTTTTTCACATGCGTTTCTTGTCTTATAATCATAGCAAGCATTGGTAGGTTCGCATTGGAAGCAGTAATCGATCAAAGAAGCGCTTCTATCATAGAAGCAGTATCGGTAGTCCTTTGAATTTCCTTCGCATATATCGCTGGTGATGGATAACCCAAAATGAGGCGTGACATTGTGGCAAGTATCAAATGGCACACAGGCCGGCCCGGCAGATTGTATCGCGCAATAGCTGTTGGTTTGGCTGCAATCAAGATTGCTGACTAATTGATTCAATGGATTACAGCTATACGCTTTTTTGAATCGTCCAAAAAAAGAGTCTACTACCCTCTGTTGGAAGTTCGAGGAGAATGCTGATTTGTCGACATTCGAGTATCCGTATGAAGTGAGATAAGTGGAGAACTGTTGATAGAACACTGGGCCATTGATGCAGAAGAGGGCATCGGTGGTTTTTCCTTGGCATTCGAGATCCCCCAGGTATGAGCTTGCGAATGTGGGATTTGATTCCTTGCCACCTTTGAATAGCACTTTGACTTGGTAAGTGAAAGATTTGTTCCATATGAGGTCAGGACGGTTATCCAGAAATCCCGTCTCGTTTGCCGCGAGTATTGTGCTTGTCGTGAACATTGTGGTGGCGCAATTGTCTCCCTGGCATCTGCTGACATTGAATCCGTTTATTTGTTCTGTGCAGTTTGATTTCCAGACTATCTGGAGGGATCGTTCTCCTCTGATAGGATGTATCCCCAAGTCGTATACTGGGGGCGTATAATCAGGATTTCCGCATTGATATGAGATGTTCACGAATGTGATGTTGACTTTAGTCTGGTTGCACACCACATAACAGATGTCCTTTAAGTCTATGGCTTGAGTTATTCCGAATATAGATGGGCTTGTTGGAGTGAAATTCTTTGAGGTATCGCATTCGCTCACTTGCAACATCGTCCCCTTTTGTGCTGTGCCATTCGAGTTACAGCAGCATACATTTGAACCGCTTTGAGGGCTCGCGCTTGGCAAGGTCACAATATATAGTATAGCGCACGCTACAAAGAGCAACATGAATCCTCTTTTTTGGCGTTTTTCCATGGATTTAACCTAATTTCTTGACGATTGCTGGGAATATAAGCGTTTGGCTGTCCGCCAATTCATCGTCGGTGACATTGACGCTAAAGACAAATCTCATAGATGGTTCCCTCGCCACAAACTCCACCATCAAGAAGGGGATGGGTTTTTCAGGGTTTGCAGGGTCCCTTGGTTCTGGGGCGACGCTTGGTTCAGGCAGCTCCATGGTGTACTCGAATCGCAATGGATTATCATCAGGATCTATCGCGTTTAAGGTGATGCATAATTGTTGGGGAGAGCATAATGGAGCATTCTTGATGCAAAACACTTGATTGACGATCCCGATTGTAGGCTCTATCTTGTTCCCCTCCTTATCTTCTGTTGCACAGACCACGAAATTATTGACTGCGTCACGGCGTGCGGAATCATTTAGGAGGAACAGCGCAGGCCTCCTGTTTTTTATCGCGAATCGGAATTCAAATGGACGCTCCAATATGTTGCTATATGGGTCTCTGACGATGTAGAGATAATCCAATCGGTTCACATTTGGCTTTCTGTCATAGGTCAGGTTTTCTACTTTGATCTCGCTGATATTTATCGAGAGATTGCTCACGTCTTGATCTAACAACTGGCTGGTGAATTCTATTATTTGCCCAAGCCTGACTGGATAGTCTACCTCAAAATTTTCCAGTTTTGACTCGGCTTGTGTGACTGTATTGGATAGGTTGATTGGCCAATTGAGTTGGACCGTTACGTCGGCTAGATTGACTGTGACTGTTGTGTTTGGGCCTGATTTGCGTATTCTTATATTGCCCTTGGATAGGTCCTGCCAGCGTACGCAAGTCTGCATCTTGTTTGTGATATATACTTCCAACTGCTCCTGGATGCTTCTGGAGAATGTCTTGGTGAGATGGGTGAGTCTATTGTATCCTGCGAATGCCAATGTGTTGTATCCCGGGCTGCATGGTTGTGTTATGCATTGGGTCTCCGGAAAGCCCGCCCAGGGATATTCCGGAGGGCTGGATTTATAGAATCCAAATAGATCCCCCATAGGTCCTACGACTGCATATGGCACGTCCTTGTCTTCATAGCGCAGGTATTCTTGCCCAAAACATGGAGGATAATCAGATACTCCAAAGCACACCTGATTAAATGATTTGGTGGGGCCGCCCTGTGTGTCGTATATCACCCCTCCTTGGTCCCCTAGTAATGCCAGTCCCTTGCGCGCCGCAAGATCCAGGCAATATTTCACTTCCTGTTTGATAGGAAGGATCTCTTCCGCTCCAAGCTGCGTCTTTGCTATGGTTTGGCTTGTGGTTTGCGCGATGAAGTTATTATAGATATAATAGAATGAGCTAAACAGAAAGATCAGTACTATGCATATGATTAGGAATACTGTGACTTGTCCGGTCTTCTTTCGCATTTTGTCCTCTATTTTCCCGAGCCCTTCCTGACGGCAAACATTTCGGCAAGGGTGATTCCCTCGTATGTCACTATATATAGTTTTGGATAGGCAAGATTGCATC
Organism: uncultured Methanosarcinales archaeon; assembly: GCA_964359785.1. Lineage (GTDB taxonomy): Archaea > Nanobdellota > Nanobdellia > Woesearchaeales > JAGWAF01 > JACQSU01. The sequence goes on from CAYHWL010000001.1 coordinate 25,681, forward strand.
AAAGAATAAGTGTCTTACTCGGTTCGGTTCATCTGTCCTATCGCTGATTTACATATGCGTCTTGCTTCGTCATTTGGGATCATGTCACAGTAATTCACGTCTGTGAGATTTATCGCTAATTGTTGCGATGATTGCAGCTTGCATTCTTCTACCATGAATTCATATGGCAGTGACTGGCATGTCAAGGAATTCTTCGTGATTATAGCTGTTTGGATGGCTGATTTCACTTTCTCTCTCAATTGTTCCTGCGCTCCCGGATCCACTCTTGCAAGTATATCCAGCACGCAACGCGATTGCAGTGCAGGATCGTTCTTTGGACAGGCCGTTGGATCGACGTTCATTCTTGCTTTGATCAATTGCATGAATGTCTCGCAATTTTGTCTGTTGTCTCCAAGGTTCGCACACAATGATGGATTGTCTGTCAAGGCGCCAAGCCCTATGGTGGCTTTCAATTTGGTGGATTCTTCATTCACGGCCTTAGCCAAGGCCTCTTTGAGTTTTGTCATGCATTCTTCTCTGGCATTTTTCTCGTCCATTCCAAGGCATTGGAATGGATCAAGGGCAATTATCGCTTGTTCTGTGATTATTTGCGCAAGGGAAGGGGCGGCTTGTCTTTGATATAGATAATATGTGGATCCAGCCAGCACAAGACATACCAATAAGAGCGCGTAAGCCGCGATCCTGTATCCTCTGACGTGGTCTGCGAGGAGGCCTACGATATCCGAGTACCCTTCATTGTGGAGTTCTCTTATGATCTCATCGCTAGAAAGTTTCTGTTTTCTTTTCGTGGAGATGAATTTCTCGATTGGAACTTGTTTGACCATAGGATTGGGATGTATATCGGCTTATTATATGTTTTGTGCATTACAGTGAGGTGTCTACCTTAGTTTCGCGCTAAAGTCTCTCCATACATCCTTGAGATTGCCCCATGAGCTGGTTGTGAATGCTGCGAATTTCAGGGTATTCCCGCTTTGTGTGCAGTCCCTTGGCAGGTCGGTCCTTAGGTTGTTGTTTAGAAGATCGCACCCGGTCATCCCAGTTGGGTCGGTGATATTGATATTGACATATCGCGCCGCAGTGTAATCTACTTTGCTTCCATTGAGGTATCTTTGTCTTTGGATGAAGCTAAAGAGGTCTTTTGGAGTCTTTCGGTTATAATATATCGCGTCAAATACTGTGGTGCTGGACAACGTGCTTTGCATATCCGCAAGAGTGGGTTTTCCAGCATAATTGACAAGATCCGCGAATCGGGTGGCGAGTGCTGGCCATCTTCTGGTTTCCACCTCATTTGGCCCAATTGAGCTTATCGCGCCATAAGGCGTGTAGATCAAAGTGTTAAGTCCCGGATTATAGGATATCCCGTTTCCGCATGGATGGAACAGACTGTCGCCTATGGCAAGCGCGTTATCACATGAATGTATACTCTTCCCAAGTGCGGGCAGGAAGCTTTGCATGCTGTCATTCACTGCCACATTCAGGCTGGTGCCAAAAGCCGCTCCCTTGGTGCTTGTGAGTACACAGAACTGGTTCACACAAGAAGTCTTTGTCCCTCTGATGACGCAAGGTTTCTCTAAGTAGCTCCTTACAGGCCCTGCGTTTGGAAGCGCTTCATAGTCGATGAAATTGAGGGTCTCGTTGAAATAATCGCAGAATATGGAGTAATTGTTCACCGAGTTTATCTCTGCGTAATCCACTAGGTACATGGCAAGAAGTTTGGTCCTGCTTGACCAGTTTCCGGATGCGCAATAATACTGTTGGATTGAGGTCTTGTCATTTATGCAGGCTGGTTGTTTGGTTGTGTAAAAAGAGTCCGGATCATCCGCTAAGGATATGTTGCCTGCGGGATTGACAAGACACTGTGTCATATTGGGGCAGTATCCCTTATTTTGGTCATTCCAAGTGTACTTTACAGGCTGGTACACCCAGTCTCCAGCTATACATCGATAGCCTCCGCTTGTGGTCGGTCTTGTTTCAAAGGTTTGGTCGGCTATGCAGGAGATGCCATTCCAGCAGCCTGTCTCTGGGCAGCATTCGACATTGTTTGCTGAATTGTTGAGTGGGTATAGAAGTTGGTTTCTCACTTCTGGGATCACATATTTTGGTTTGAGTTTGTTTTGTTTTGTTGTGAGTGTCCATGTCCCGTTGAATGAGCAATAGTAATTGACATTGACTGCGCGCGTGGCATTGTACGCCAAAGTGCAACGGTTTGTATCGTTGATGAGGGGTTTGCCATTATGTGAATCCTTCATGGTCAATAGATTTGGATTTGTCTCGTTTAGTTGGCATCCGAAGAATTGGCCAAGTATGGTGAGCACGCTTCCGTTTGTGTTGTTCACGGTATATCCATTCGCCGCGAATCTGCTTTTGAAACATGCTCCGCTTTCATCGTCTTTATAGTCAGGTGGATTTGGGTCTTGGTATGATTCATTTGGCCAATCGTATTTCTCGCCGCAACATTTCTTGCCTGTCCATCGTAGATTTGCGAGTTTGCAGGTTAACGGATCTTTGTTGTCAAGGTCCTGTGCCCATTCAGCGTCTTTTGCGCAGTAGAAAGTAGGGCTTGACGGATTTTCGCTGATGCTGATGGTGATTGGGCTTGCTGCTGATATTGAGCCAGGCGGTCCAGTATTGATATACATCTCTATGGCTTTTATTGCCACAAAACCAGTCCTCCCGATTTTTTGGCTATCCAATTCACAGCTCATAGTTGAGGCATCAGAATCATAATCCAAGATGATAGTATGGTCCGAATTAGGCGCCCATGAGGAGACATCAAATACAGTTTCTACCCTGCCTGCCCCTTTGACATTCTTGCAGATGATTTTCGTGTCAACCTTTTCGATCGATAGGTAGGCATCAGGCGCTTCCTTGGCATGGAAGAGCACCCTATTGAGGTTCTCCTTGCCTTCCCATGTGTTATGGATTGAGAGCACGATGTGTCCTCTTGTTGAATTGTAATTTGCCAAGGTTCCAGTACGTACCGATTCGGTGGCAAGAAGGCTTGCCGCATAGAGTTCTCCGGCGGTATGGCTTTCTCCGATCTGTGCGACCCTTCCATCTTGGGTGTCATATGCTGGATCGTCTCAGGAGCATTCCAGGATGTTCCTATAGCTGTCATTGTTGCTGGGGGTGTCTTCCGCGCAAAGATATGAATGGGAGGGTTTGTCGCCCACCCCTGTCTTGGTCATGTTCATCAAAGTGAACGTCTTATATGTATTCACGCTGCCTAACCCTATGCCGCACAGATAAAAATCATTTCCATCGCTAAGGATTTGCGCTTGGGCGCATTGGAGATTGAATATGTCTGCTTTGTTCGAGATTAATTTTGCCCATTTCCAGGTTTCGGGGCCTATCGAGGGATTCACGCATGCTTCGCTGCCTATGCGCATCCCGCAGTTGTCCGTCGGATGAGCGCCGCAGCATTTGGAATTAGCAGTGGACCAGTTCACGGTCTTGTTCGCGAAGCATACGGGAAGTGTGAGGTAATTGTTTCCTCTGCAATATGTGGAGGTATCCCACGAGACGGCATGCGTGTTTAGTTCCGCGTAATTCGCCTGATCATTTCCGCCGACGGTGAATTTGAGTTTGTACTGTCCCTCTTGAGAGCATACTTTGGCCACATCTTGTATCGGAAGCTTACATTCTCCATTTCCTTCGCATGTGTTTGTCTCCATCGCCACAGAGGCATCCGGTGCTAGAAGCTGCAGTTTGCTTGATTGCGCGGACACAGCTATCGAGAAGATTATACAGACAGCTAAATAGAACACGATAACCAGGTTTCTCCTGTCGATATGCATGCTATAAAACCCGTTCTCCGTATATATAAAGGTAATCGCTCGCCAGTTCGATTATCTTGTTCGTTGTCAAAAGTTCGCACCCACCACCGTGATCGCACTCCGGCGCTCAACACAGGTGGCATGCTCGGTCTGAGGACCTCGGGGTGCTCACGACGCGAACTTTTGACTACCGAATGGAACCGGTTGCGAACCACCGGTGAGCACACCGGTGGAATGACTGTATTCGATTGTCTTCGCAATCCTTATATCCACAAGATGATTTCGTGGAAAGTATGAGATTCGCGCTCCGTTTTGATGCAGTCCAGTCTGTCAATAAGGACTTTGCGGCATTGATCGATCTATTGATCGAGAAGAAGATTGCGGCCACTTACGCTGTGATCCCTTCTTTGATCGATCACCAATCCACTAGTTTACTCTCTGAAAAGGCGCGGAGCCATCCCAGATTGGTGAGTATCGTCCCTTATGGTTGGTCTGGTTCAAATTATGGATCGGGCGCAAGGCCCGGCGAATTCGGGGAGTTCCGTTCAAGGGCGCAGCAATGGGAGGATATCAAGAGGTCTATCGAAAGGATGGACCGGCTTTTCATGCATCGCTGGTCTAGGGTCTTTGTTCTGCCATTCAACAATTATGATCATATCACCCAGGAGATTCTCAAAAGCAATATGTTTATGGCCTTTAGCGCAAGGTGCTCCCCTTATCAAAAACATCTCTTGCCCGATGTGGGAGCGAGCATCGTTCTTGGTAAGCCGACGCTGGCCAAGTCTATCGTGTCTGAATGCCAGTTCTTGCTTAATGCCAGGGAAGGCATCGTGATCGCGATTAGGCCAGAGGCGCTAGCGGGGGTTTATGTCGAGGAGATAAAGAAGGCCGCGCTGGTCTTGGTGGCCAGGAATGCCCGGCCTGTGATCTTATCAGAGCTAGCAGGTGTTTCTCTAGAAAAGGTTATATAATCAGCTGCGCATTCTATATACTATGGAAGGTGTAGAGGTCTTCTCCGATGGATTATGCCACACTATTGAGATAGACTCTTCTTTTTTCGATAAGGAGGTGGTGATGACCACGGCGTATTCTTTTATGGATCGTTTCTATGTGAAGATTAGCGGGGATCCATTGGGGAGCATCTTGGTGTCGTTGCTGCCCAAAGGCCAGGATATTGACTCGGGATCCATTGAAGGGGAGTTTGGCAATGCCCTTCTTGCGTATGCACAGCATCAAATGATGGCAAAAGGTTCAAAACAGGTGAGAGAGATGATTGTCTACAGCGCGCTGATGGCAGGTGAACGGCATGGTTGATTTTTTACTGCTCAACTCTGATTTCTATGATCTTGGGAAGATCGAGGATTTCATACATGCAAAAGATGAAGGGCCAAGATTTTACAGGCAGGATGGCATCTTGCGGGTTGAAGGTGAAAGGCAAGAGCTCTTGATGATCGCAAATGCCGCGTTGCATCTTTCGAGGTGAGATTATGCGCAGCAACATCTTAAGATGGCGCAAGGTAGGGGGAAGGATCCTTCTTGTTTCCGACTCTGGCGCATGGATATTTCTTGATCCTCTAGAGTTTGAGGGGTTCATGGCAGATGAGATCTCACATGGACTGCATTCCAAGCTAAAGGCCAACCGTATCATTCTTGATCAAGATAATGAGTCAGCTGAGATTGCGGCGTACAAAGCGAAAAAAGATTTCGTGCGGCAAGGCACTTCTTTGCATATCATGATCCCCACTCTAAGATGCAATCAAAGATGCGTCTATTGCCACGCATCTTCAAGACCTATGGATGCTAAAGGAGTGGACATGGATAAAGACACGGCAAATAAGGCGATCGAGTTCATATTGCAGTCTCCGGCGGGTTCTATCGAGATTGAATTTCAGGGTGGGGAGCCTCTTGTGGATTTTGGGATGGTCAAGCACATCTGCAAGACCGCTAAGGTTGCGGCGTTGGAGACTGGTAAAATGATTAGGTTCTCGATGACCAGCAACCTTCTGTTGATGGACCAGGAGAAGCTGGATTTCCTGATTGATCATGATGTGGCCGTCTGCACTAGTCTTGACGGCCCAAGAGATGTGCATGATAAGAGCAGAGGCCATTATGACGAGCTTATTTCTAAGATCCATTTTGTCAATTCAGTCTATCAACAAAAAGGGTTGCCAAATAGGCTTGGGGCTCTTTTCACACTCACAAGGACCGCGTTGTCATGCCCTAAAGACATCATCGATGAATATATCCGGCTTGGTATGGATCAGATCCATATCAGATGGCTCAACCCTCTTGGATCTGCGCAAGACGCGTTTGACGAAGTTGGCTGCACACCGCAAGAATATATAGAGTTCTGGAAGGCTTCCATGGAGTATATTTTGGAGAAGAACCGGACTGGCACTCGGTTCATCGAGCGGCAGGCGCGTATCATGCTCCACAAGATACTAAGATCCACCGATCCCAATTACCTTGAGATGCGCTCGCCTTGCGGCGCGGTCACAGGCCAGCTTGCCTACGGACCGGATGGGAAGATATATACTTGTGATGAAGGCAGGATGATCGGTGAAGGTCTCTTTTGTGTTGGCGATGCGAAGATGGATTCTTACAAGGAGGTCCTTGAGAGCCCCACTTCACTCTCTATGATCAATGCATCTATAACTGATTCCCTTTTCTGTGACACTTGCGCTTATAAGCCATGGTGTGGGGTATGTCCTGTCATGAATTATGCCGAACAAGGCTCCTTGATTGGTGACATTGTAAATACTCCAAGGCACAAGATCTTCCTCGCTCAATTCGATTGGATATTTATGCGCCTCCAGATAGAAGAGGATGCGCAGATATTAAAGTCATGGGTCAAATAGCCGCACTTCGGGGCCAGGATCGAGATGTTAAAGTAGGTTTTTTATATTCGAATATCGCTCTTTCTCTCATGTTAAAGCAGGAGCTTAGGTCATTCTTGTTGGAAGAATCAGGCGCAGTTGACAAAGATGTGATCCTAAGGGCTGGTTCTATGATCATCGCAAGCGCCATCGCCTCTGGCATCGCACACGCCCAGACAGCAGGGACTACTGAAGCGGCGGCAAACACACATACTGTCGTCCTTCCTGATGGTAGCCTCACTACTGTGCCTTGGTACTTGAGCATTGAGAACAATCAATGGGTGTGCCGTCCTGAAGGCAAGAATGTCACTTGTCCTTCAGAGGCGAATATTACTGCGGGTAATGCGGAGCTTGCCAGGCAGACATCATTAGCGGCAGCTGTGGCCGCGACTGGTTGTCCTTCTTGCCAGACGGGTTGTGGTCAGCCCGCTTGTCATGCCAATTGCGCGGATATCCACACTGATGCTGTGAACTATATTGGTCAGCATACCCATCGGATTGAGCCAAGCGGTCCTTGTCCTCCGCCGCTGCCTGCGGGAGGTGACGACGGTGGATGGATCATGGACGCTATTGGCACGGCATATGCGCCAGGGATTCATAATAATGGCGAAGTGTTCGGAGCTTTGATTATTGAAGCCAGCAAGAAAGATAAATCTTTTTTGGTTGATTGCTATCATGCGAGTGGTGTGATCTTCAGGATCAAAGGCATCAAACATATCCAAAAAGGGGGTATGGCAGATAGATTGCGCAGATGGATCGCGCCAAAGCATGATCTTGCCAAGGACGACTGGTGGGCGAAACCCTTGCTGACCGCGAGCGCACGCTTCGGATGGATCCACGGCAGAACAATGCTCACTGCCACGGCAAAAGATGGTTTGCTTGCTCCTATCACGATGAGATATCTAGAGAATATGGATGTTTCGATGGAATGGCCTGACCATGTCAAACGATTGAACGCGCTTGTTGGCGGATTGGAAAGAGGTGACGACAAAGCTGGTCTCGCGATGGTATTGGGACACAAAAATTATCTCAAGCTAAAAAAAGACGCTATAAATTATAGGGTATCCACTGATACGACCAATCATATCGGAAGCCGCGATGGATCTATCTTATTGCCAAATCAGGTCACGGTCAGATGGCAAGAAAAATTCTGGGATCTTGTCCTTCGAAGCTGTGGATTGAGTTTATTGACAAAAATGGTCTACAACATCCAGTTTAAGCGCGCATGCGGCCATTGTCTGGACCCAAGAAGCACCCCAAACATTGCTTGAATTTTTGACCGAATCTTCCTTTGCATAGCATTCTCAGTCTATCCTAGCAAGGGATAAATTACGACAAGGATCGCCCCCAGAAATAGGAATGGCGCAAAGGCGATTTCTTGGTCCTTCTTTGATTGCATCACGAGTCTAGTCATCATCACTATCACGCTGCTGGAGACTGCGACGATCGCGATTTGTTTGTCGAAGCCTTTAAGATATAATCCCAAGACTAGCATGGCAAAATATAGGCCCATCTGATGATTAAAAGGTAATCTTCCGATGATATAGGCTATTGCTAAGACTAGGGCTACTGATGGGAAAAATGCTAGTCCCAATGAGTTCACGAGAAATGAGTTTGCGATGACAGATAATGCCACAAGCAGTATGTCTCTTCTTCCCAGATGCGCAAGATTGACTCTTCGGTGATTGAATATGATGATGGACAGATAACCGGAAAGGGCTGTCACGATACAAAAGAGTATCACGTTTTCCAGATTGAGCCAGGTCATCCCGATAATAGCGTAGGTTAACGCAAGTTTCCCATCGCCTGCCCCTATCCACCTGCATCTATACATGAGAAACATGAGCAATATGATGCCCACAAGCCAGCCCCATTGCGCAAAGGATATCATTCCGAAGATAAGAGTATTGATTATCCCGATTATCGCAAAGAATGCCACAAGGCTATTTGGTATCTTGTGGGTCTTGATATCTTGATAACTAGAGCACAATCCCAATCCTATCAATAGGAGGAGATTTATCATTTCTCCAGTATCCTGCCCACATGCAGGATGGATCTCTTTGCCTGTGATGTATTCATGCCAAATGCGAGATAAGTCCTTTGAAGGTCATGTGGGCTTCTCAGGTGATATGGGTTTGTGGCCATGCTCACAATCGCTGTATCGACGCCATATTTTTCGCATAATCCAAAATTCTGTCTCATCCGTCCAAGTATGACTCCCCTTCTGGATACCTCAAGCCCAAGTATGGTCTCAAACGGGAATGCCAGTCCTATTTTCTTCTTGACCATGATATTACAATAGATATGGTTTAGTCCGCTTTGTCTTTGGTGCATGGAATCATGTTTTTGTTTCTTTTCTATGTCATAGAGCAGTTGGAACCCTCCTGCTTCGATTGTGTCCCTATCATCTCCTTTGCTCTCTTTGATGATCAGGTTCGCGTGGGAATCGCTTGGGGACGCGTGATAGATGGGCATTTTCGATTTTACTCCACCCAAACGGAGAGCATCCGGCTTATTAGGATAGAAGAAACATAGACCATCCCATCCCAGAGTTTGCGCCATCTGGATGTATTCCTCTTCGTTTTTTTGGGGTATGACAATGTCGATATGCATGCTTCGGGTCCAAGAAGCATGATTTATATTACTTTGCAGCCACACCCCACACCACACATGCGTCCTGCGCCATTTTGCGCCTTACTAAGGATCATGCAGGTCTTGCACAGTTTGTTGCTTGCGGGTTCTCCGCATCCAAAACAGGCGCCTATTTTCTCCAGACTGGCGTTGATCTCACGCAATCGCGGCAATACTCTCAAAAACTCCTCTACCATCTTCAGTTTTGTCCCTGGTTTTGTGTTTTCGATTGAATCAAGGTATGACCGTATATGTCTTCTCATGGCATCATCGCCGCACGGACACAAGTTATATGCGACTGGGAATCCTTTGATTCTTGCGTATTTCTCTATCTCAAGATTTGATAGGTAATACAATGGTTTCACTCTTGGGATGAAACGCGAGTCTTCTATCGCTCCTACCATAGGCCCCATCCTGGCGCTTAATTGAAGATTGTTGCGGAGGAAATTCATCACTATTGATTGGCATTCATCGTCAAGATTGTGTCCTGTGACTACCACATCTGCCCCCATACTTCGGGTGTATTTGTTCAGTAGGTATCTGCGCGGCACCCCGCACACTGTGCAGCTCTTGATATTTAGTCCAGCTTCCTTCATTGCTTCGTGCAGGTATTGCACTGAATACCCGAATTCATCATGGAAGTCTATCACCTTTAGAGGTATGTTGTTCTCCTTGCAATAGCTTTTCACGTTGAGTAAGTTCTCCTTTGTGTAGCATCCGATATGAGTGTCCACAGTAAGGGCGCAAAAGTCATATCCTAGCCTTTTGAGGAGGTGCATCACGGTTGTGCTATCTTTGCCTCCACTCGCGGCGACTACAAGATTCGTCCTTCCGGCAAGCAGTTTATGTGCTGCTATAGTCTGTTTTACCCTCTTCTCAAAAGCGTTTGAGAATTCCTTGCCATTTTTTGGGAGCCTTCCAAATTTCATAAATACTCACTCTTTAAGGTCTCTATCTCATTTTCTAAAAATCCCACAAGCGGATTTAATACTACAAGCCCGGGGAATGTTTCTCGCTGGGTGCAGACGCATGCCTGCAGATCCAGTCGGATTATCTCTTCTTTGTTCACCTCATTTATGCACAATGGAAGACTTCCATGATATCTTGCCAAAGGAGATAGGTCTAGGCCTGCAGGGTTTAACACCATCAAGTTGCATCCTCTTTTCATCATCATTATGCCAGCTAGAATGTCGATTTGCGTGTCTAGCACAAGCAATGCCTTCCCCTGGCTTCCGACCGGATATCCGCCATGGCCTTTGAGTTTTGAGTCAAATACATATGCCATCTTATTCACTAATTCTACTCCTATCTCTAGATCATACGCTGACAAATCGACTTTTGCGCCGCTTTTCTCCACGACATATGCCCCAAGTTCAATGTCTACATCCCTGCTTCGCAATGTGATGGCCTTGTCTATCCTCTTTGCGCTTATCCTGAATTTTGTGTTTGTGTTCATCAGCTGTATTATCGGATCAGCTGCTTTTTTGATGTCAGTGATTGTGGCAGGGCATATCTGCGCGTATGAATATGTGCATATCCCAAAGATGTCTCCAAACCATGCAGGCCTCTCTTCCGTCTCAATTATGAGCCTCCCATGGGTCTTTCTTATTTTTGGTTTGGGACGGCCATATTTTACGAAAAACATCTCTATGGACTTCGCTAATTGCCGTATGAATTGGTCTTGGTTTTGTCCCTTGAGCGCAATCTCATCATATCGTACCAGTATCATGTGTATGTTTGTTTTCTCGACATATTTAAATATGGACGTGGAAGGGATTTCGCAAGAGGTGATTAGGTGATAGATAGGTGTTTAGAGTGCGGTCTTGCTCTTTCACATCCGCTGTGCCATTCTTGTCTTGCTGATGAATCTGTCCACTTCTTATTGGATCACAAGCCTAAATTGATTCCCTCTCTAAAAAAAGTGCATGGGATTGAGCTTCCCGGCATTGATAGCTCCGTATCCTGTGTGTCTTGCAAGGATTCTGTTATTGTTTGCCCCAGTTGTTTCAACAGGCATGTTGCGATATGGCTCTTTAGGGAGAATGCCATTCTTGCGAGATTATTTAAGCAGCAGATGGGTTTATCTAATCCTCTTGGAGATTCTAAGTAGATTTGAGTGCGATTCGATTATTTTATCTGCGGCATATTCTATCTCAGATAGCGTGTTTTGTCTGCCAAAGCTCAAACGTATCGTTTCTTGGCTTGCTATCCTGCTTTTCCCTATTGCGCTAAGCACATGACTTGATTCCTTGCTCTTCGAGTCGCATGCCGCTCCGGCGCTTGCGTATATCTTCTTTAAGTTCAGATGTGCAAGCATTGTCTCTGCTTCTACTCCGGGGAATCGCACGCTAAGTATTGTAGGAAGCCCATTAGCAGGGCCGTTGATTTCCATAGTGGGAATTCCTGATAAAAGTTTTGAGGCCATCTTTTTTCTTAGATTGGACACCCTCAAGATCTCTTTTGGGGTATATTCTTGCGCGGCGCATGCCATTCCGGCTATAGCTGGCACATTTTGTGTTCCTCCCCGCTTGCCATTCTCCTGCTCTCCGCAGATTATTGGCCCAATATCGACCCCTTCTCGGACAAATAATGCTCCCGCCCCTAATGGTCCATGGATCTTGTGTGAGCATATGCTCATCATATCCACATAGGTGAGATCTATTGGGGCCTTGCAAAATGATTGGCATGCATCGATATGGAGTATTATCCCTTTGTCTTTGCATATTTTTCCAAGGAGATTTATGTCTTGTATCGTGCCCACTTCATTATTCCCATGGATGATGCTTACCATCCCTACGTGTGGATCAAGGGATTCCATGAAAACCTTCATCAAGATCATCCCGTCTTTATCCACGGGGATCTCATGGATTACAATCCCATTAGCTTCAAGTTCTTTGGCATATTTCCGGATACTGTTGTGTTCGATTGCGCTTATCACCAGATTTTTTTGAGGGAGATTACGCATGAGATTTAGGGCCATCGAATTTGACTCGCTTCCTCCGCTTGTGAAGATTACCTCACAAGGTCGGGCCCCGATCTTAGCCGCGATGATGCCTCGCGCTTCCTCCATGGCATCTTTTGCTAGATGTCCTAACCTGTGTTCGCTTGAAGCATTGCCATAAGACATAGCTTTCCTCATCGCGGCATGCGCCGCCTTCGATATCGAGGTGGTCGCGGCATTGTCTAAGTAGCATTCCATATGCCTTTTCAGACCCTAAACCTTTATAAACCCGTCCCAGCTCCCATGCGACTATGGTTCGTGGAAATCAAAAATCAAGGACATTCATCAGGGTTAAACGCAGGACTCCAGGGGCAAAGACTGTGCTCCGTTACATCAGGCGTAAACCCGCTAAATCGACGTGCGGCAAGTGCGGTGTCAATCTTATGGGAGTTCCACGTAAGTTGCCTCGGGAGCTTAGCCGTGTGGCAAAGACCAAAAGGAGGCCCCAGCGCATGTTTGGTGGCGTTCTTTGTGTCAGATGTTCCCGTCGCGAGATCATAAACAGGTCACGATAGATCACAATCAAATCTCTTGCAGGAAAGCGGTGACGCCCTGCTTGGATAGGAGGTTGCAAAAATGCTAGATATAGGAAGAGTTTGTATAAAGATCGCAGGCAGGGATTCTGGAGAACGCTGTGTCATTGTTGATGTGATTGACCATAATTTTGTCCAGATAGATGGCGCTACGCGAAGGCGTAGATGCAATATTTTACATCTTGAGCCTATGCCAGAGACATTGGATTTGAAGAAGGGCGCTTCACATGAAGAGGTTGCTCAAGCTTTCAAAGCCAAGAGTTGGGGATTCATGACAACAAAGCCTAAGGCAAAAGCCCAAAAACCAGCACGCGTCCGCAGAAGCGGTGCACAATCTGACAAGAAGGTAAAACCAAGCAAGCTTACGCCAAAGGCAGATGCCAAGAAGTGAAGCATATTCTTTGTTTTGTATTTATCTATTCCCTATTTTAAAGGTTTATCCTTCTTTCTTATTAATGCTCCCAGGTTCAATTCTCCTCCGATAGTGGGTGTTCGGAGTTCAAAGTTATCAAGCACAATCGGGTTTATCTCGCCAACTGTTCCTACTTGTTCGCCGTCTACTATCACATCCGCGCTTCGGCCGTTGATAAAAGAGGGATTTTTGCTTGGGGTTAATTCATATTTGAGGTCGATGCCTCTCATATACGCGTCCAAGACCTGTTGCGCGTTCACATAGGCGGCATCTGATTCTATGTGTGCGAATGCGATATGCTCGGATTCGCTAATCGATTTGCCTTTTCTTCCGGCGACTTCCCCGCACTCGAATATTTTTTGAGGGTAATCATTATGTTTATTTTGTGATAGTATGTCGAGCAATGCGGGAAGTATCCAGCTACGCAGCACGGAATATCGGAGCGTGGCATATTCCAGCAATTCGACTGTTCCGATATCTGGATGGTTCATCTTGTTGTAGAGGATCTCTTTTGCGCTCAAGATGGCATTTAGAGTCTCTTGGTATCCCATCCCTACGAATATGTCTCTTGAGGCGTCGATTATCTCTATGCTTGGTTTAGTGGATCCCCGCGTGTAGGTGGAGAGCGCAAGATCAGGCACCTGGTTATATCCGTGGCTGATTAGGACATCTTCTGCTATGTCGACTGGATGCATTATATCATCTCTATAACAGGGGATTATGATGTTGTTTCCGCTTATTCCATATCTCATCTTGCCAAGCAATTGTATCGTTCTTGTTTTCCCCAGTGTTAGACCTGTGAGTGATTCGATGTGCTTGATGTCAAGCTTGATTTTCTGTTCACAGAAGGTTGGTGTGCTTCTTTTTTTGTTACCTTGGATACTTACGCTTCGTATTGTCCAACCCCTGTCGGCGAATGCGCAGGCTAGGATGTTGCAAGATAAGTCCACTGCGCTTTGGTCTGTTCCTGTGAATTCCACCAGCAGTTCCGTGTCTCCAGGTTCTATTTTTCCTAGGTGATCGCTGTTTATTATTGGAGGAAAGCTTAACACAGCTCCAACAGCATCCATGAGGAGGGGATATTTTTTGTGCCCTTGCAGGATGCTTGCGAATTTTTTTCCTGTGTCATGCGTCTCTAGGATCTCAGAGAGGTTGTATTCCTTGCTATGGCCAAGGGGGGTGAATTTCACGCTAGTGGGGCCTACCGCTTTGTATTCGACAGGCCACTTGATGTCGCCATATTTGTAGATTCCAATGCTCACTTTCTTGCGTTTCATCCCAAAGCCATCGCAGAGTTTCTCTTGGAATTGGATGAGTGTCTTGATGAAGTTATCATCGATGGCTGGCCCTTTGGCTGAGAACGCGGCTATGCATGGTCGGATTTTATCTAGTTCCCTGTCGACTTTTATTATGTCCTTGGTGGGCATTGATTTGTACACGGCAAGGCCTTTCTCTACATCCAACTGGCCTCGAAATACCCTGGCTATCCCTTCTGTGCTCCATAGATATGGAAGATTCGTGTCCTCAAGTTTGATGCGTATTGTGTCGCCGTCTTGACTCTCTATCTCGGCTTTCACATATTCAAGCAATTCTTCGATTGCTTTGATGGAAAGTTTCCGCCGGATGAGTTTGCATAGATCCTCGACAGAGCAGTCGATCGTGACCATCTAGATCACCTTGATGTTGCGCAGGAACGCGAGGTCTGTTGAGTATAGGTTTCTGATGTCTTTGATTCCCATGTTGAACATGCCGATCCGGTCTATGCCAAGTCCCCATGCGATTACTGGCGCGTCTACTCCCAGTGGTTTGGTGAGTTCTGGGCGGAATATGCCTGCTCCTCCAAGTTCTATCCATCCTAGTTCTGGATGTTTTGCGAAGAGCTCGCAGCTTGGTTCCGTGAATGGGAAATATCCTGGTTTGATCCGGATATGGTCTGTCTTGGCGAATTCTTTTGCGAATTCCAACAGCAGTCCTTTTAGGTGTCGGAAGTTCAATCCTTCCTCTACGATGATTCCTTCTGTCTGGAAGAAATCAGGCAGATGTGTGGCGTCGATCACGTCATATCTGAAATTCTTTGCGATAGCGAAATATTTTCCAGGGATCTTCAGATCCTTGCTGGCCAATTTCCGGGCGGAACAAGCGGTGGTCTGCGTCCGCAATAATAGTCTTTTTGTCCGCTCTACATCGAAGTTGTATCGCCATCCCTTGCTTCCCGTGTCTGCTCCATTCTCATGTGCGGCTTTCACTTTCCGCAATACTGCTTCATCGACTTCTCCATGGGTTGGCTCTTTGATATAATATGCTTGATGGATGTCTCGCGCTGAATGGAATTGCGGCATGTATAGCGCATCCATGTCCCAGAAATCTGTTTCCACAAGTGGTCCGCCTATCTCCGCGAAGCCCATGGATACGAATCTTTTGCGGACTTCATCCAGGAATGCCCTGTAATGATGTTTCCTTCCGATGTGGAAGGGTTTGCTTGGTATTTTCACGTCGTAGCTGCGGAAGGCTTTGCCTTTCCATGAACCTTGGGCTAGCATCTCTGGTGTGAGGGTGTCGATCACGTCCCCTACTTTGATCCCGCTTTCTATTGCTTGCTTGCCAAGGCCGCTTAATTGGAATGAGATCGTCTTTACTATCTTGGTCTTGATCATCTGTTTGCGCTTGCGTAACATCTCATAAGCATGTTTTTCTTGGGGCTCAAGGCTGGCTAGATCGATCTCTTTTGATTTGCTTAATTTTTTCAGGAATGCGTCTTCGAGCCTCTCTTTGGATAATGCGTCACGTCCTTGATTTGTGAGTTCGATCCTTTTGTCAGGTAAGAAGTTTATCAGCACAGCTCCTCGGAGTACGCCAAGTCCTGCTTGTATCTCTTGGACATCCATCCCAGTGGATTTCGCCACATCCGCTATGCTTTTTGCCTTGTCAGCAAGCGCCTGGATTATCACGCGTTCAGGAAGGCCTCGATTGGCGTATTTCTCTCCATTGACATCCAAAAGGACAAACTCCGCAAGGTCTGTCTTGGTGCAGATGATCCCCTTTGCTTCTAGCCACTGGATGGCGCGGTAGCATTCGGCTTCCTGCATTCCGCTTGCGTCAATTATCTGTGTTAGTGTATGTTTGGTGGACAGCAGCGGAAATATCGCTCTCTCTAGAGGATGAAGGCTCGATACTAGCTCCTTTATGTCCATAATGACTCCCAAGAGATGGTGTCCTTAAAAATCTTTAGAAAAAAAGTAACCATTCAGTGTTCTGATACTGTTCGTCGATAATTGATTTATATTCTGTAGTGGCGATATCTTTATATCCTAGTGTAGTTACATTGTAACTACAATGAAATCGTTGATCGAAATGAAAATGAATGGATTTGAGGCCATTGAGAAAATCGCTCAAGCTGGCGGAAATAGTGCTCGGGTCTATGTGCCTAAGCATTGGCAAGGGAAAAAAGTCAAAGTGGTGTTGATAGAATGAACACAACTGAAGAAGGACTTCGCAAAAGGATTCGCGAGTTGGAGCGTGAGCTCCAACAAACAAAGGAGGAGAAGCAGCGTATTGAGGATGCGAAAAAGAAAATTGAGAAAGAGTTTGAAGAGTTCCGAGCAAAATATGCATGTACTGTAGACAATCTGAAGATTGCATTGAAGATTAAGGGCGATGTTTCAAATTCTGCAGAACCTGGTGCAAGAAAAGGGCATGTTGGTCATGGGCGTAAAGCGCCGGAGCATGTTGACAAGAATGAGGAGATTCGACTTGATAATTGTCCTTATTGTAAGACTCACCTTCGAGGAAAAACTATCAGCACGCGTCATCGTATTGTCACGACGATAAAAATCATCAATCCTGCACAAGTCATCCGTTATTTGCTTCATCGCAAGTGGTGTCCGACTTGTGAGAAACTGGTAGAACCCGAAGTGCCAGGTGTGCTTCCAAATGCGCGATTCAGCCTAAATATCATGCTTTTAGTCATGTATTTGCATCTGGCACTGCGTGTGCCTGGCGCGAAGGTGCGCGAATATTTTCAGACTGTGCACAATGTCAATATCAGCACGGGTGAGATCCCGCACATGCTCACGCAACTCGCACGAGAATACGGAGACCATTACGCCAGTTTAGAAAAACTCGTGCGAGCTGCACGAGTCAAACACACTGATAGTACAAGTTGGCGCATAAGCGGTAAAAACTATGCCGCATGGGTATTTGTCATTCAAGGAGTCGTGCTCTACAAAATCAGTAAAAGTACAAGTCACAAACTACCACTCAAAGTGCTTGGCAGAATCGGCAAAAACATCACACTTGTCGTAGATAGACACTCTGCATTCCGCACCCTCGCACAAAAAGCAGGATATCTACTCCAATTATGCTGGTCACACATACTCCAAGACAGCAAGGAACTAGCCAAAAATTTCGGCGCCGAAGGACGCTACGTCCACCGCCACCTCAAAGAAATCTACGCACAAGCCAAATCCCTAAACCACCAAGCCACACAAGAACAAGTAGACGCACTCAAATGCGAAATACTCCAACTCACCTACAGACATTACAAAAGCCACGCCATACGCCGATTCGTCGACAATCTCGCATACCGCGACCTAGACAACCTATTCCGATTCACAACAGACCCCACAATCGACCCGACCAACAACATAAGCGAAAGAGAACTACGACACTTAGTCATGATACGACGCATCAGCCACGGCAGCAGAAGCCGCCGCGGCGCCAATGCCATGACCCAACTTCTAAGCATCATTCAAACACTACGACTAAACCAACAAAACCCCCTCGAAGGACTACAAAACATACTCAACCCCCTATCAATCAACTGAACGATTACGAAAAAAAGATGATAAAAGAAAAAATTACTTTCCAATTGGTTTCATGCCTTTCCATGCGGTGTCAAAGAGGCTCTCTACCGCGCTGGCGAAGAATGGCGTGTTGACCCAGACTCCTATGTCATAGATTGGGTGCACGTCCTTGTCATCAAGGACCATGAATACCATCTGTTTGCCATCGACTATGGCGAAGCGTGCTCGGCTGTCGGTCTCGCGGATCTCTGCATATGGCGCGATTTCGCTCACAGCCGCCCTGGTGTCTTTGTTGCTAGGTGAGGCGATCCTGATTTTGACCCCTTTCTTTTTGAGTTTCTCAAACACGGGTTTCAAGGAATCCGCTTTTCGGATGAGTCCTTGGGCAGTCGTCATCAGTGTGACTGATTTCTCCGCATTTTTGATCGCGAGTTCAAGATGCGCGTAAAGGTTCTGTCTTCCTCGCAGTGATCCTGACAGTTCGGTAGGGTCGATCATCTCGACGCCTTGATTGTGCAATGCGCTTAATTCCTCTAAGACATCTGTGCTTTTTAGGTCTTCAAGCCTTCGCACTCGCTCTTCGGCTTCCACTTTGGTGTTTTTCTTGACACGTTCAACCACTTCAGTGGGTGCGACTGCGATATACTTGATAGGTTTTCCAAGTTTCATGACGACATATCCACGTTTCTCTAATGATTCAAGGACATCGTATGCTCGACTTCTTGGCACGTCGGCCAAGTCAGATAGTTCTCCTGCGGTCGCGACACCACGTGACAGCAACGCGGCCCATATTTTCACTTCGTATAGGTTCAAATTGAAGAGCCTTCGCAATTTCGATAAGAATTCGTCTTTTACGAGCATGTTTTGTTCCCCCCTCTTTTCCGTCGTGACGGTCCGGTATTATTAATACGTTTTGTTTTCGCGGTGTTTTTTTACCTTTCTGGAGTTAAACACTGCCAATCCCACTAAAGAGTAATATCAAAATGCACCTATATAAGCGTTGTCATGGAAAATATTTTATCGTCGATATCTTTCCTGTTTCATTGTAGCTGAGTAACATATTATTGTTTTCCTGGTTGTTTTTCTAGTTCAGTTTATACCTTAATATCGCCCCTATGCCTCCAAGCCCCCAGAGTTTCCTGCCCCCGTCATTGTCTTCCGAGATGATTCGGATATCGCCCTCCATCCGGTCGACATCTTTCATCATCGTGTCGATCTCGATATATTTCTTGGCGGCTCGCTTCTCTTTTATCAGTCTCTCGCACACAAGCAGGATCTTTACCGCTCCGCTCTCGATAGCGGTTTTTGTCTGGCGTATCCCATAGGCGTAATTCCCGTCCTTGGATATCTCTTTTAGCAATTCCTCTACGATTCTCAATTCATCAGCGGATTTATGGGCCAAAAGCGCCGTCTTGGTCTCATCACGTTTAAGTGTTTCATCAATCCCGTTCTTGCCCACGGAGCCTATGGTGGCATAGATTAATCTGGATTTCATCTCTTTGGATAATGCTTTTGCCAGGTCTTCTTTGAAGAATGCGGGGCTTGCGAGTATGATACGTGTGGGTTTATATCGTTCATCATATTGTTCTAGGACTTTTTTGATCTCTAAGTAGAAATCTTTGCCAGAGGGATTGTCTTTTTTGATTGGCTCTCCTTCAAGATGAACTAGGATATCGTACCCCGTACGTGTCATCTTGGCGATGAACGCTTCTTCCCGGTCGTGGACTACGATTAGCACCTGCGCAGGGCCGCCTGCGCATGCTTCATCGACTTTTTCCAATTGATGACGAAGCCACTCCTTGCGTATTGTGATTTCTTCATGCAGCCGCAATTTGATCGAGTGATGCGACCCTCTGGTCAGTTCTTCGCTGCCTCCGATGATGATTCCAGCGACCCGCAGCTCGTCGCCTGTGAGTTCGCATTCGTCCGCTTTAATGATCGCGAATACTGGGATCTTGATGGCATCCCCTTCTTCTGTGGCTTTTACTTTGCGTACTGTGCGGGCGGCCACGCTATCCCCCTCATCGATTATTGTGGATAGATACCATAAGTCTTCCTTGGAATCGCACGCGAGTGTCATCTCGCCCAGTTTCATGTTTTTCTTGATGATTCTCATTGTGTTCCTTCTCGTGCATATATCATCCAAACATTTATATATTCTCCTAAGGAGGATTTGTATCTATATATAGGCGGTGATGGAAATGCGTCGTGGTCAGTCTGGTAATGAGGCTTGGGTGGTGATAGGGCTAATAACCTTGCTCTTGATTTTCTATATTCTTTTCTTGCCGCCGGCGGAAAGGCAAAAACTTCTGGATGACTCCACAACCTATGATTCCACTACAGATGGTAGTATTAGCGTCGCGAATAACACTCTTCTAAAAGAGAGGGTTGGCACTCTTGAGGCTCATGAGCCAATCATCACTCATTCTCTCCCAGCATCAAGGATCTATGAGTCGAAGAAGGCTGTTGTTTTTGATGAACCAAATGCGTTTTATGTGAAGCGAGGATGGTTTTCGCGTAAAGATAATATTATAGACTTTGGAGTTCCTGACCTTGCCAACAGCGATAATATCATGCTCGCTTATGACACGACTGTGAGGACTGGGATTTTGACAGTCACACTAAATGAGAAGGTCATCTTTGAAGGCCAGATCCCAAGATCTCCTGCGCCTATCAGGTTGAGGAAGGATCTTCTTCAAAAGGATAATACTCTCAGATTCAGTGTCAATAATGTAGGATTCGCGTTCTGGTCATCCAATGAGATTGATTTTACAAATGTCAAGATCATAGGTGATGTCTCTGATGTCACAAGGCAAAAGGCGCAGAATGTCTTTGCTGTTTCGCCGGTAGAGAAGAACAATGTTGTCACGGCGACCCTGGAATATACTGCCGAATGTGATGAGGCTTCTGCTGGGCCCTTGTCTATCATGATCAACGACCAAAGGGTTTACCAGGGGGTTCCGGATTGTGGAGGCAAGAACCGTGCGGAGATTAACTCTGCCGCGCTCCAAGAGGGATCAAATGCGCTTTTCTTCGAGACGACAAAAGGGGATTATTATCTAAGCGGGATGAAGCTAACGACGCTTCTGAAAAAGACCCGGTCTTTCATTGGGTACTTCGATGTTTCAGATGCGGTCGTCCAACGCGCGAAGGACAACACTGCCCGGGTGATGCTGGAGATTGATTTTGTGGATGACAAGCTTCCCAAACGTGCGCAAGTGAACGTGAATGGCCATCTTACTTTCATCGATCAGGTAGAACCGTTCTATGCCAAGAACCTCAACGCGTTTGTCCTGTCTGGTCCAAGGAACTATATCGAGGTGATTCCAGAGTCTTCGATTGGTATTCCAGAGCTTCGCGTTGTGGTCAAGTAGGTGATGATGATATGGTAGAAGGTTCAACACTGCCTGTCACTCCTTCTTCTCAGCCACTGCTGATTTTTTTGTTTGTGACTGCGGCAGTGGTCACTGGAGCGATTTATGGATTCCCTTTTGAGGTCATTCTTGCGCTCGCAGGCATTGGACTAGCGATCACCCTATTTCTTGGTAACAAAGATTATTTTATTCTAGGGTGCGCTATCCTCCTCCATTTTGTGGATTCGGTATTCGGATTCAACCGTACCGTCTACTTCGGCGTCTTTGCGATGTTGTATATCTTGATGGCTATGGCAGCGATTATGGTATTTGTCTTTGGCGCGGACAATCATAAGAATTTAGGCAGTCAGGCTGTCGCTTTCTTTGGTATATCAGTGCTTTCATTTGGACTTCCCTATATCAAGGAATTATTGAAAGGGGCTCTAAGCAGGATATTTCCTAGTTTCTTCACTGTCTACTTTGACGGACTTGTTCTCTTCGCCCCGTTCTGGGTAATCTTTTTGCTTGTTAGAGACCCGGCTTTAAGGCAAGCAGGTTCACTATACTTGATGTTCTGGATGGTCATGTTCAGCATAAATATAGCTTATG
This sequence comes from uncultured Methanosarcinales archaeon, assembly GCA_964359785.1. Lineage (GTDB taxonomy): Archaea > Nanobdellota > Nanobdellia > Woesearchaeales > JAGWAF01 > JACQSU01. The sequence continues at coordinate 47,674 of CAYHWL010000001.1, forward strand.
TCTCATCAACGCAAGGTATGGATGTTTTTGGTAGATTGGGTCTATCTGCTGATGTCATAAACGTGTACACTCCAGCAAGACAGATGTGGGATAATACGCTCAAGTCTTTCAAGTATCTCTGGAGCAGGACTTACTCTATGATCACAGGCATCCAGGAGCAGGTAGGCTCTGGTTTTGAGGCGCAAATTGATGAGGCGATTAACGGCAAACAGGAGCAGATTAAGAAGTTCGTGGGCCTTGATGTCATGAATTTCCAGCCTATCGATTCGAGTTTCAAGGAAGGCGAGCCTGTCACAATCGAAGGGCAGATCAAGGCTGGCGCGTTGGATGTGGAGATTCCAGTCAAGTTCATCTGCGATGCCAAAAAAGAGGACCAGACTAAGTCTACCTCGGCAGATCTGCTGACACCAGACCATATGACAGTCTATGAATCAGACGAACGATTGCTTGATTGCAAATTCGACTCACTTGAGAAGGGTTCTTATCAGATCAAACTGACGGCGGAATACGATTTTGGCACTAAAGGTGAGGTCTCTCACTATACGATAAAATCTGACTTGTTCAATGCCCTTTTGGATACCGCAAGAAAACAAGGTGGAGACGCATACAATCTGTTCTATTCACAATATGGACTCTCGCCAAATGGGGAGTCTCTCTCTTCTCCAGGCCCGGTGACTGTGGCTCTATCAGCTGGAAAGGATGTGTTGGTGATCAATCCTGCATCACCCACGGATATTATTCTGAAGATCACCTTGAAGAATTCATGGGAGGGGCTAATAGGTGATGTGAGATCGCTCACGATGGTCATTCCCAAGGGTTTTGGCATCAAAGATGTCGCTGGCAAGGATCCAAAAGAGCAAGTCAAGCAGATCCGTTGCGAGGAGATGCCAGGGAACCGTGATGTCTCCGCTGGCTGCGACAATGCAAAACATAATGTTTATGTCATCCCGATGAAAAAGGAGCCGATCCAGCTCCTTAGAAATATCCGGGCTTATCTTTCTCTAGACGATCCAGATTCGGTTGTGGGTAAGGCTCTCTACAATGTCCAGACTTTCAAGCTCTTTGCTGATTACACTTACAGGATAGAGAGGCAAGCCGAGGTGAGGGTGCAATGAGACCGCATGAGTCACAGGTCATTTTGGCATGCGCTGTTTCCTTGATTCTAGTCATGGCCTGCGGCAACATCTATAACACTGGCGTAGCGAAGTCTCCCGATATCTACTTAGGGACAGATGGTCTCACTGCCAGTTTTATCGCGAACACTCCTCCAGGTCAGGTCCTGGAGAATTCAAATTTCGAGATGCTTCTTGATGTTGCCAATCAGGGTGCATATGATATTGACCAGGCATTCTTTTCGATTAGCTCAAATCCCGAATACCTGGACATCACGACCACAGAAGGTCAAAGAGTGCTTACGCTTCCTGGCAGGTCAGTTGAGAATCCAAGAGGGGAAAAATCCCTTCTTAGCCTCAAAGCCCATGCGAATCGTGTTTCAAAGACTAGTGCAGTGAGCACTCCTGTCTCACTGACGTTTTGTTATGCTTATCAGACTCATGCTACGCCTATAGTCTGCATTGACACCGATCCTGCTAATCAAAAGACGCAGATGAAAGCCTGTTCATTAGATTCCTCTTCCTCGACATCTCTAGGGGGTGGGCAAGGTGGTCCAATGACAGTCACAAGGGTCGAGACAAGCATGCTTTCTCATGATGATCCAGACCGGCTTATTCCCGATGTGAAGGTATTTATCGCAAACCAAGGTAATGGAGACATTATTGATACCAGTCAAGTTGAACAATATTGTGGGGGATCCCCTTCCAAGAACGCGTTTAATATAGTGAATGTGAAAGTGAAATTACAGGAGGATTTCCTTTTGTGCAATAAGGAGGCGCTCACTTTAAAGACGCAAGATTCTAGCGAGAACTATATTGAATGTCAGTATCCGCAGGGCATAAACAAGAAGATCCCATCGTATTTGGCTCCGCTCTCTGTCACAATCGATTATGGTTACACGTTTACTGTCACAAAGATGATTTCTATCCAGCCAAAGAGCCGTTAAGCCCATCTGTGTATTACCTAGGAGATACTGACCGGGAGCGCCAGTGAGATTGTCAAAAGTTCGCGCCACCGATGATCACGCTCCAGCGCTCAACACAGGTGGCATGCTCCTGAGGACCTCAGGGTGCTTACTAAGCGAACTTTTGACTACCGAATGGAACCGGTTGCGAACCACCGGTGAGCACACTGGTGGAATGACTGTATTCACCACAGCCTGATGCATGGCAATATTTATATACTATATCGTCGGGGTTTAAGACCATGAGATGGCTTGCCATGACCCTTGTCCTTGTCCTCTTGGTAGGATGTGGTGGAACTTCTACAGCTGAAAATCGGGGCAATGCTAATTTCCGCACTGGGACGACAGGTATTCTCATGCAGTTCATGCCTAATCTTCCTCCAGTGAGACAATATGATGATCAAGAGTTCAACGTGCAGTTGAAAGTCTCCAATCTGGGCGCAAGCAATATCGGCTCGGCGAACGACCGTATCTATCTGTCAGGTTTTGACCCAAGCATTATCACAGGTGTCTCAAGTTTTGGCGAGGCCATTCCTAAGTTGGAGGGCAAGACACAGTTCAATGTCCAGGGCACATATGGTTTTGTGAGCTTCAAGGGTGTGCCAAGATCTTTAGCTTCCAAGAAGATCGATAAATACCCATTTACTCTCATAGCTACAGCATGTTACAATTATCAGACTATCGCCCAAGGCACTGTCTGTATTGATCCGGATCCTTTTTCGACCACACTAAAACAGAAGGCTTGCGTCCCGACGACAACGACTATGGGGGGCTCTCAAGGTGGTCCGATTGCGGTTAGCGGCACGACGGTAGAGCCTTCTCCAGGCCGGACAAGATTTCGCATAGATATCACAAACAGCGGAGGCGGTCTCGTGTATAAATTTGGGCCTGAATTCTCGCAGAAATGCTCGCCGTATGACCAGAAGGGATTGATGTATAACGAGATTGATGCTATTAGGTTGGACCGTGTCGAGATAGCGGGAACAAATATCCTGCCCAGCTGTAAACCTCTCGATCAAGGGTTTGTGAGACTATATAGTGGCAGGGGAAGTATCACCTGTGAATATGTCTCGCAAAGGACTGCGGCCGCTTTCGTGACCCCCCTCCTGGTGGAACTGTCGTATGGCTACCAACAGACTCTTCAGACTAGTGTTGAGATTGATTCCTCCAGGTAGACCCTGGCGTTGGCATGAGAAACATTTTTATACGTCGATTTGGCTTGTTCCTGCATGGATACTCGCCTATTGAATGTGTTATGTGTTGTCGCCATCATATCCCTGGCTGGATGTACTACCCAGCAAGGTCCCTCGCCTTCTGCGGCATATATAGGTGGCCAGAATGGTTTTATGGTGGAGTTCCAGGCTGACGCTCCTCCAAAGGAGGTGTTTGATGGCGGAAGATATCCGTTCACCGCGGTTGTCAAGATTCAAAATGACGGCGAGTTTAGCGTCACAAAAGATAAGGTGAGAGTGACTCTCACTGGCGTCAAGGCGGAAGAGTTTTCAGTGACTCCAAATGACCTTACTAAATCCCCGACAGACGATATGACTGCTAAGAGGAAGGATGCGGCAGGCAATGTAATCCCAAGCAATCCTTTCTTTATGGAATTCAAGAACCTAAATCATGTCCAACCTATCGCAGGTTCTGCGCTAGAGTATCCGCTTAGGGCAGATGTATGTTATAATTATGGGACCACCGGCACAGCCAAACTATGTAGCAGGTCCAGTATCCTCAATCCTGCGCCAAACGGGATCTGTGTCATCAATGAAGGTAAGTCCGTGAGCAATTCAGGCTCTCCAGTCCAGATAACCTCTTTGATTGAGACTCCAAGGGCGGCTGATAAGGTCGCTTTCACTTTCAAGGTCCAGCATGTGGGCAAAGGCCTTCTCTATAGGAGAGGCACTTGGTGTGACAAATCCCAAGTGGTCAGGATCAATGAACAGAAAGTCTATGTGAAAGTCAGAGAGCCGCTAGGCGTTGAATGTGTTGGTTTATCCGGCACGACCCCAAGCGAGGGTGAAGTGACCCTCTTTGAAGGGCAGAACACTGTCACATGCACCGTGCCATTGGCAAGGCCGGGAGACTTTGAGTTCCCGGTTGTGATAGACCTTAACTATGATTATGAGGATAGCGTAAGCACTTCATTTGTGGTCAAACACGCTGAATGAAGGTTTTATTCTTTCTTCTTTTGTTTCTTTCCCCTCCAATTCCTTCTCAACGGTCATAGAAATTCCAATCCAAACGTTTAAATTGCGATCCTGTGTCCGGGTTATTATGGAGCTCTCTATATGGACTGAAAAGTACCGTCCAAAGGAATTTAGCGACGTGCACGGACAAGACGAGATCGTGCAGAAAGTGAAGGCTTTTGTGGAGCAGAAAAACATGCCTCACTTGCTTTTGGTAGGTCCCGCAGGTGTTGGCAAGACGTCGCTATCGCTAGTCATCGCAAAAAAACTCTTTGGTGATGCCTGGCGCGAAAATCTTTTGGAGCTCAACGCTTCTGATGAGCGTGGTATCGATGTGGTCAGGGTGAAAGTGAAAGACTTCGCAAGGACAAGAGCCATTGGCGATGTCCCTTTCAAGATCATCCATATGGATGAATGTGACGCGCTCACAAGAGAAGCTCAGCAAGCCCTAAGGCGCACGATGGAAAACTACGCCCAGACTTGCAGGTTCATCCTTAGCGCGAACTATTCTTCAAAGATCCTTGATCCGATACAATCCAGATGCGCGGTTTTCAGGTTCAAGCCTCTAAAGAAAGAGGATATATTCAGTATTATGGATAAGGTGGCCTCACAAGAAGGCCTTTCCTTAGCTGGCGATGCCAAAGATGCCTTATTCGAAGTCTGCGATGGAGATTGCAGGCGTTTGGAGAATATCCTTCAGTCATGCGCCGCAATGAGCAAGACCATCACGGCAGAATCTGTCTTTTCCATGGCAAGTGTGGCTAGGCCTAAAGAGATCAGGGAAGTTTTGGACTTGGCCTTGGCAAACAAGTTCCAGGATGCCAAAAAACGCCTTCTCGAAGTCCTCCTCAACTATTCCTTGAGCGGCACAGATGCTATCAAGCAGATAGAGCAAAAGATCTGGGATCTGGATATTTCTGATAAGAAGAAGGTCCATCTCATCGATAGATGTGGTGAGATCGAGTTTAGGATGACTGAAGGATCTGACGAGATCTTGCAACTCGAAGCATTCCTAGCACAAGTGACCGCGGCAGGATTAAAGGACTAAATTAATAAGATATTACCTATTTCTCTGTCCATGGGCGAACTCACTCTTGAGATCACGAACAACTGTCCGCTTTATTGCGTCCATTGTTCGACCAGAGCATCACGCCAAGGCGACGTCTACTGGTCACTAGAAGACGTGGAACATTACACCAAAAAATATGATCACCATCAAGATATCCGTCTCTCGGGGGGAGAACCTTTCCAGCATCCGCAATTAGAAGATATCGTCAAGTATCTCCACAACCAAGGCAAGTCAGTCACTATTCTCTCAAGTGGTGTGACCAATTTCGGTGAGAATGAACTCGGAGCAAGACCCTTAACCAAGACAACCCTAAGAAGAGTCAAGCCTTTTATCAAGGAGATTGTCTTCTCAATGCAAGGTCATTATGACTCCCATGATAGGATTGTCATATCAGATCATAACCCGTATAGGCATCCGCCCTATTGGGATATACTGCTAGACTCAACAGAGCCAGTCCAAGAGCTCAATATCCCATTCTCCTTCCACACCGTCTTGATGAAATCCAACATAGATTCCATCCCTGATATCCTTCGTGATGTCGCTTTGTTCGGTTACCATCATGGAAGGTGTGTTCGCCTCATGCATCTTCACCTCCTAAGGTTCGTCAAGCAAGGGCGTGGAAAAAAGAATGACAAGGAAGCATTGGAGCCAAAAGACTTCCAAAGAGTGCAAAAAATGATAGATGATTTCCAAGAGACTATTGATTCAGGGCAGCATTTTCTCTTTCAGCCTGGGAAATACATTTATGTCACCCAGACCAATTCTATTCACTCAAGCGGATGTGATTGTGGCACAGCCAAATCTGTGGTTACTTACGATAAAGAGGAGATCCCTTGCAGTGCGATGAAGAGATTCAAGGGGGTTCCAAAACCGTTCATGTGCAGGCATAGACTCTAAGAATAAATCAAGAAAAAAACCAAGAGATAGGAAAAAAGGATCTAGATGATATCTTCTTCAGAGATGACCATAAAGTCTCCGATTGCGATGACGGCTGAGAATGGGACAAGCAGATTTCCTTCTTTATCTTTCTCAAGCTCTAATTTCTCACAGTAATTTGTTGGATTGATAAGGACCATATGGATGAGTTCACCGCTTCTTGTCTCGAATATCACATCGCCTACTTCGCCGAATCTCTTTCCTGTCTTTGACACGATTGTTTTGCCGATGATCTGTTTTGAGAATTTTTTATCTTCTTCAGCCATGCACTCTCGATGCTTGATTAGCGTATATAAACTTTTCTGTGTATAGCCTATTTAGGTTCACTGGATGGGGGTTACCAAAATCCATATTTCAGATGGATCTTGATGGCCTAACTACTTATCCGTGACGCAGTGCGTATCTTCTTAAAGCCGATCTAGGCTTTGGCATAATCTTTATAAGTGACTGGCATGGGTAAAGTTTTGATGGCTACAAGGGAAGAGTACGACAAGATGATGTTCTCATATGGCCTTAATTTGCAGGATCTCGAAGAACAGAATAGATATCTCAAAGAGACTGTCGATAACCTGAAAGTTGAGATTGAGCGCTACAGGAAAAAACCATTGCTGGTCTGTAAGATCAAGGAGATCCACAATGGTGATGCGTTGGTCCGTCTTCCTAACGGGAACGAATTTCTGGTGGGCATCGCAGAGAGCCTCTTGAATCTTGAACCCGGTGATACCGTTCTTGCGGAGCAGAAGAATCTTACTATCCTCTCAAAGATCGAGGCGCCAAAGCGTTTTGAGGTCGAGAAATTTGTGATCATCGAGAAGCCGCAAGTGGATTGGACTAGCGTTGGCGGTCTTAAAGACCAAGAGCGAGAGCTAAAAGAAGTAATTGAGCTTCCCCTCCTAAAGCCGGATCTGTTCAAGAAGGTCGGTATTCATCCTCCAAAAGGTGTCCTCTTGCATGGTCCACCTGGCACAGGAAAGACTCTCCTTGCCAAGGCCGTAGCTTCAAGCACAAAGTCTACTTTTATTGAGATTGTAGGGAGCGAATTGGTCCAGAAATTCATCGGTGAAGGGGCTAAGATGGTCAAGGAGGTCTTCGATCTTGCTAGGCAAAAAGCACCAAGCGTCATTTTCATCGATGAGATCGATGCTATCGCGGCGACTAGGATGGATGTTGGCACAAGCGGCGAGAGGGAAGTGCAAAGGACTTTCATGCAGCTTCTGGCGGAGATCGATGGTTTCAAATCTTTGGATAATGTCAAGATCATCGGTTGCACTAACAGGAGGGATATCTTGGACACTGCGATCATCAGGCCAGGCCGTCTAGACCGTCTCATCTATGTCCCTAATCCTACGATTGAAGGGAGGATGGAGATCCTGAATATCCATACAAAGGATATGTCGCTTGACAAAGGTATCAGTCTAAATGAAGTTGCCGCCCAGACTGACAAATTCAGCGGAGCTGAGTTGAAAGCCATCTGCACGGAAGCAGGTTATTTCGCGATCAGAAAAAACAAGACTAAAGTCAACAAAGAGGATTTCAACAATGCGATTGAGAAGATCAAAGAGGACAAACGTATGGAGTCCACCGAATACAAGAGCATGTTTGGTTGAGCCGTTTCTTGCACTACCTTTTTAACCTCCCTTCCCATCAGTTGTACGTGCACGATGACCGCGTGAACACCCGATGAGGCGAGAGCCCGTGACTTACGGATGTAACTGGAGAGTGCACTTTCCTGATCCAAAGCAATATCAGAAGAGATTTATCGATTATGCCCGCTTGTGGCGTAACATATTAACAGGACAGGTTCGAGGCATCTGTATAATCCATTACAATCCCAATATGCGCAAGAGGGTGCTCACAGACTGGTTTGGGGATATCCCGATAGAGTCCACATTAAAGAAAGCAGGTTACAAGATCAAGAACCTTCACCTGCCAAATAGCAGAGTATCGACTGTCTACGCCAAATATATTAATCCTTGTAACCACTATTCATTGACAAATCAAATCCACACACACCCTAAACACGTGTGGTTTGTATGCTCCGCATTTATAGACCCCAGTTGACTTGACAATTCTTCCAAGCCCTTTGCATATTTCGACAATCCGCGCAGCCTCCAAAGCAAATTCTTCTTCATGCGCAAATGAGTATAGATGTACGATTCCTCCTTTCTTGACTGCAGGAAGCCCGACATCCAGAAATTCAGGTGCATCCTTAGGTAGCGCCATTATCACTCGATCAAACGCTCCAAGTTTAGGCACAACCTTGCGTACGTCCCCCAGATGATTTATGACATTGGAAAGTCGATTCAACTCCTTGTTAATTTCAGCGTACTTATGTCCGATAGCGTTCAACTCAACTCCTTCCACTATACACAGTTTCTGCGCCCGTCCAATCACCATCTGGTATGGTCCGCATCCAGAGAACATTACTAAGACCCGTTCTCCAGGCATGACCATTTTTGCGATCCGCAATCTTTCAGAGGATAATCGCGGAGAGAAAAACACTTTCTCCGCGTGTAATCGTATCTTCACGCCGCTTTCAAAATAATCCGCTTCTTTCGTCCGTTTTCCGGCTATCACTTTGAGTTTCTGCGTCCGATATGTCCCGCCATGTATTCCATTTTTCATGCAGACAGTACGGACTCCAGGATGGGCAGAAAGTAACGTCTCTCCAATCAGTTTGGCCTTCTTCAATAGTGTCGAAGGCACCTCGATGATTATCAGGTTTCCAAGCCGATCATATGAAGTGATCAACTCACCCAGCTCTTTGGGATTTAATTTCCCGGCTAGGGCGCTTTTGAGATCCTGTGGTTTGTCCATTTTAGTAGTCAAACAAACTTTTCTGTTTGGTCGATTCATTTGCTTCGTTTAGGTCCGATATCGTCTTCTCTACTCTATCAGCTGAAAAATCATGTCTATCGATTAGCAGTTTGCGTATCTTCTCGCCATCAGTCATATCCCATTTCAATTTATAATCATCAGTCACAGGCATATCTTTGAAAGTGTCAAATATCTCTTTCCAGGTGTGTTCGCTATGTTTTTGGAAGTCCACGTCCTTGAATAGTTCAGGATAATGCTCCCCGTTCAATTTGACAAGACGATATGCTTTTTTGGGTCCTATTCCATGCACTCCCCCATAATTGTAGTCTGTCCCAACAAGTATGGCTAGAGCGATCAATTGGTCATTTGATAATCCCAGTCGTTTCAGGTTACTGGCAAGCTCGATCAATGTAGGTTGCACTATCACGGTTCCCAATTTGGCTGTTTTCTTTCGTCGGCCTGCCGCGGACAGATTCTGTATGAGTTTGGGGCATCCGTAGAGCAAGGAATCATAATCTTGCGATACTGACGCCCAGGCGTGTCCTTTCTTGACCATGTATGCGGCCTGGGCTTCTCCTTCGCTTGGGGCCTGCACCCATGGCAATCCCAAGGCGTCAAGCAATTCCTGGCTTTCCTTGATTATTTCAGGTGTAAGAGACACGATCCGGGACCCATACTTTTTCATCGATGCTACGTCCTTCTCCTTGATAGCCTCTTCATATTTCACCAATGCCTCATCTTTCAAGCCTCGTCTGCGTGCTCTTTCAGCCTCTTTTATCTTGGGAGGTTTTCCGTCAAAGACAAAGGCCAATTTTATCCCTTTGCACATGAAGTTCGCGCATCTAGAATGCAGGCCTATTAGATGGCTAGTCACATTCCCATGTGAATCTGTGAAGGCCGCTCCATCAGGTTGCCTTATGGTTGTCAAGAATTGATACAGCATATTGAATCCATCGACAACAAGGGTTTTTGAGCGTAGGTCATCTACTTTGATTTCCTTGCTTTCAAATAGCTCCTTTAGGTTTACTCCCATAGATGATGCTATGGACCCTTTCTTTATATGTATTGTCCATAGGATGCTTGATCAATCTTCTTACTCCAAGGTCTTGATTATTATGCCTTTTAGTTCATTTGGCAGCATCTCGATGGCTTTTTTGGTGATCTCCCCACTAGTAATCATCAGACCAGGCAATTTATGATATTGCGCTTTGACAAGTAAAGTCGAAAGATCGCTTTCAGTCACTTTCTTCTTATTTTTTGCTTGGCAATAGAAAGTCACTGCTCCGACAGGACTTGGTACGAACAGGATATATTCATGGTCGGTATTTTTCTTTATCACAGTCTCTTTTTCCACTACGATTTTCTCGGCGATAAAGAATTGGGATAACGCCAAGGCGAAATCCGCCTTTGTTTCAGGTTTATGCTTAGGTTGCTCTTCCTTGCTTTTTTGAGGTTTTTCTGATTTTATCTCCTTCTCTGATTCAACGTCATCGATTTTCACAGGAGGATTTTCTTTCTTTGATTTAGGTTTGGTGTCATGCGTCTCCGGCTTTGATAATTCAGCTTGTGTCTCTTTTTGGGTCCCCCCATTCTTGATATGCTCTTCTATTGGGATAGATCCTTGCGCCAGTTTGACAGGATTTGCCTCTTCCTTGATTGTCTGCGTTTCCGAATTTTGGGTTTCTTGCGCGGCTGGTTGGGTTTTGCCAATCAGCATCTCACGAATCTTCATTTCAGCATCATCATCATTTAGCAGGAACCATTTATAGAAGATTTCAGAGGCACCCTCGACTCTTACAGTCAAAGGTATGGCGAAATCCCTTATCACTTTTAGGGTATATCGCGTCAAGGGATCAGAATGGCTCTCTCGGATGACGCCTTGCCCTTTTAGCCTTTCTACTGTGCGCTGTTCGTTCTTATCGAGATTCCCTATATAATTGAGCAGCATCTCCTCCTGTCCAGGAATATAGTACAAAGGCGACCCTCCGACTTTCACAGCGCTGACTTTGACTTTTCCTCGGCTGGAAAGTTCAGAGAGCACAGCGCCGCTCATGAGAAGGTTTTGCCCTATCTCCTTTGCGACATTCGCTGGTATGACTGGGCCTTTTTTCGCGATTATCTCAAGCACTGTGTCACTTATCACCATTGATTAGAGTGGCGGATATGTATTATAAAAAGCATCCTATGGCCGGACCCATCTTATCTCATAATATGTGACATCGCCTTCGTCATCCACAACACCTATTAGCAGTCTTTTGCGTGTTGAATGGGCCACCCTGTTTTTGGCGGAGAACTCATGCCATGTGAGTATGCTTGCTTCATGCTGGGGGTACACGACCCATTTTGCATGGTCTTCTCCAGGTTTCACGCCGCGATCATAGACACGGAAATCAGCTCCGAATTTAAGGGCGGTCTTCACCACATAACCCCTGTCGCGTAGATCGCGGAACACGCAATATCTTGTCCAGAAATTTGGGTCGATCTTCTGGGCGATTTTCAAGAATGAATCGACGTTGAGCTTTTTTTTCCCGCTGCATAGATTTAGTCGTTTCTTCTCTAAAAGATACATCGCTTCAGGCAATGATAGCTGTAATTTCCCGCTTTCAAGAAGTACGCCATAGCAGCTTGTGTTGGATAGCTCTCTGGCTGCATCTGATTCTTCTGCAAGGATCCTCTCGCGCAAGATGGCGGCGGATGCCATCTCTTTGGCGGGACCCGCCTTGTTTTCCATAGACGTGTCCACTCACCCAATGTTTATAAAGCTTGGCAGGCTCAATGTCGATTGGAATGGAGCTTACATTTTTAGGCACAAGCTGTATGGTCCCGACGAAACACAGGAATGTTTCGGGGATGTTCTTACAGTTTCGTGACCAAGGGATCCTCTTTGATTGCGGTGAGGGCACACAACGCCAGATGAATATCGCAGGGATCAAACGAACTTCTGTGACGAGGATACTTCTTAGCCATTGGCATGGGGATCATGTCTCTGGGCTAATTGGTCTAATCCAGACCCTTGGCCATGAGGAGAATGGCCCTACGCTCCATATATATGGTCCAGCACAGACCAAACAAAGGATGTCGCATCTCTTCAACACTTGTATTTTTGGGAATAAGGTGGATATTGTGGTCCATGAAATGGATCCGGTGAAACTTGAGAGGATTGAGGATCAAGAGGAGTTTGAGATTTTCGCCGCGCCTTTGGATCACGAGGTCCCTTGTATAGGCTATCGTTTTGTGGAGAAGGACAGGCACAATATTGACAAAGACAAGATGCAAATTTTAGGTCTTAGATCTGGTCCTCATATGGCACAGCTAAAAGAAGGTAAATCTGTGGTTGTGAACAAGAAGAAGATATCTCCAAAGGATATTATCACTGTGATCAAAGGCAGATCTTTGGCCTATGTCCCTGATACTGTCTTGTGTAAAGGAGCCATGGATCTGGCCGAAGATGCGGATTTGCTGGTCAGCGAAGCTACATATGGTCATGATGAAGAGGAGAAGGCGGATAAGCATTTCCATCTTACGGCAAGGCAAGCTGCTCAATTAGCTAGCCAAAGCGGAGCGAAAAAATTGTTCCTCACACACTTCTCACAACGATACGCTGACGTGAGCAAGATTGAGGATGATGCTAAGATGGTTTTCCCAAATACTATTTGCGCCCAGGATTTCATGCGGATAAATGTATAAGAAAGGCAAACATATTTCTAGTACCAAAAAATTGATCTGCTTATGAATAAGAAAGCCAAGGGTACGAATGCCGAAAGGGAGCTTATCCATAAGTTCTGGGCAGTGGATTGGGTTGCTGCAAGGGTGGCAGGCTCTGGATCTATGCAATACCCTTCTCCCGATATCATTGCGGCCAAGCACCCCAGATCATTGGTGATAGAGTCTAAAGTCACCGCAGGAGACCGGCAATATTTCGAGAGGCAGGCCATTGAGGACCTTAAGCATTTCGCCAAAGGATTGAATGCGGAGACGTATGTCGCAGTTAAATTCAATCATGTTGGTTGGTATTTCTTTACTTTGGAGGACCTAAAAGATTCTGGGAAAAACCTTGTTATCAGTATGGATGATGCCAAAATTAGGGGTATCATCTTCGAGGAGCTCGTGCGTTGAGCCGGTTTACATGATGGATAAGGTTTATAAAGCTCTATATGGTATTTATAAATAATGGCGACGAGCATCAAACTGACACCTAAGATGATTGAATCAGTCATATCTGAAGTGTCAGGTAAAGATACCATCAAGCTCTATAAGGCGCTCAAAGGCAAGAAGAATGTCTCTGAATTCAAGTTGGCAGATGATATTGATGAGGAGATAAACACGACAAGAAACATGCTCTATCGCCTCCATAACGCTAATCTGGTGAGTTTCACAAGGAAAAAAGACAAACAGAAAGGTTGGTACATCTATTACTGGACTTTCAATATCAATCGCATCAAAGACCTTATGTGTGATTTGAAGAAAAAACGCTTGGAGATGCTAAGGGATCGTCTTGAAAGAGAGAAGATGAGCCACTTTTTTGCGTGTCCTGACCGTTGCATCCGTCTGGATTTTGAGCAGGCCACTGATTTTGGTTATAAATGTCCGGAATGTGGTCAATTGCTCAACCAAGAAGATAACACAAAGATTATCAAGGATTTAGAGACGGAGATTGATTCGTTGAAGAAATCTAAACAATAGATATGCTTATTTTATTCTAGTCCTCGAATTGATCCATGGATACTCTTTTTGTATCTCATAGATGAAATTCGTATGTTTATGCACCCCAAGTTCACTTATTATTCCTTTTATGAGTGATGGGTTGATCATCTCAAAAGCGGGATTGACGATTTCGACCCCTCTGGGAGCGGCATCCCACACTTCTTTTGGGTCTCTATCTTCGATTGGTGTCTGGTTTCCATGTAATGATCTTGGATCGAATTTCAATGAATGTGTGACGATATAAATGGGTTTGCCAAACCTATACGCGCACTCGCAAGCTAATTCTGACCCTATCTTATTTATCACCGCAGTTGGAGTGATAGCATCGCATCCGATAAGCACATAATCACATTCCTTTATCGCCAGTCTCATGGCGCTGTCTACATGATGTTTGACAGGTATGCCATGTTTCGCCAGCTCTGCGGCCGTGATTCTTCCCTGGAATAAAGGTCGAGTCTCGGTGTTATACACAGAGATCGACTTTCCTTTGTTCTTGGCGTCGATCAATGCTCTAGTGACCGTCCCGCTGTGGCAATGTGTATAGATTGTGCAAGGACTTTTGAGTGTTCCATAAGTCATATGAGAGATATATTCCTTATGTGTCTCAAGTTTATTTTTCAATTCCAAGATCCGTGATAAGATATGGTTCTTATATGTGCTAATAGTCCCAGACGGCTCCTCTGCCAGCACGTAATTGCACAGGTTGAATAACATGGGCTCTGTCGGACGAGCTCCTAGAAGCTTGTGTGATTCGATTAACAATTCTGTGCTCAAAAGATTCGCGCTCTTGACTTTGCTCTTCAAAGCCGTCTCTTTTAGATGCGCCAAACCGGCAGTGGCTATTTTTTCTGCGCCCTGGATCTTTATTTGTGAGATCCGCTCTATGGTGTTTTTCATCTATCGCTTTCGCTTCTTGGACACTGAGCGCTCGATGCGCACTTCCTCACGCAATATTCGTTCAGTGATCTTCTCGACATGCATCTCCATCCTTGCGACTCGCCGCTCCATGAGCACAAGTACGCGTAACGAGTACACAATTGCCAAGAGCGTGCCTATGATTACAGCCAAAGTCAATCGTAATATGTTTTCATTGTAGTCTACCATTCCATCTCACCTCGATTTGTCGTCTGGGGTTATCCATTTGACCCGGTAACCATGTATTTAAATGTTGGTTTTACGAAAATTCCAAAATTGATGTGGAAAGATAGAAAAAATATGGATGGGGAACTATCCAGATTCAGTACTTCAAAAATGATTTCTCGAGAGATTGCGCAAAGTATGGGCTATTGACCCAAATCCCCACATCATAGCTTGGATGGGTCGTTTTATCAGACATTAGCATAAAAAGCACTTCTTTGCCATCCACGATCAAATATCTTCCCAATAGTTCTGATGTGTTTTTGACATTCGCGAATTCTCGGAGTGTTTCGACAGATTTTTGCGTGTGTTTGTTCACTGGCGCAAGGACTGTGATTGATACCCCTTTGTTTTTAGATTTGGAAAAGACGCCTTTTAGAGTTTCTGACTTTCGATTGATGCCATCTTCAGTGGTCACCAGGATGACTGATTTCTCTGCATGCTTTAGCATGCTTTCTATATGATCGATTATATTTGACCTTCCTTTGATTGCACCTGTAAGTTCAGCAGGTTCAACCATCTCAATGCCCTTAGAATGGAGTAATTGAAGTTCTGAGAGGATATCTGACCCTTTTAATCCTTCGATTAGTTTGGATTGTTTCTGGGCGTCTTCAATCACTTTTTTTTGCACTCTTTCTATGACCGCGCTTGGAGGCACTGCGATATATTTGATTGGTTTGCCCAATTTTGTGATGATAAAACCTTTTCTTTCAAGGCTTTCGAGGACATCGTATGATCTTGATCTTGGGACATTGGCTATATCTGATAATTCCCCTGCACTTGATACTCCTCGTGAGAGCAATGCGGTCCAGAGTTTACTTTCGTAGCTGTTAAGGCCAAAATCTTTGAGTTTGTGCAAGAATTCTTTCTGAACAATCATGATTTTTCCTCCATTTGTGGGCTGTCGTGGGGAAAGGCGAATAGTATATAAATATGAGCGAAAGTTGTTATTAGAGAGTAGCAAAAACATCATAAGCAATGGATCTGCCACCCCTTCATTTCCTCTGCAAACCCACCCACATCCAAATCACAGATTTCATACGTTTCTTGATGAAAACTAAGAGATTCCTTATTTTAAAGAAAAGAGTTAGGCACTATTTATTTATTATTATATAGAAAAGATATATATATAATATAATATATCGTCAATATCCAATAGAAATCCCAAAAAACGCCTATATCGCGTTCTTTTAGCCAAAATTTCAATCCACCCGTTCGAAAAACCCATTTTCCATCGGAAACGATGGGGTCTCCCTTTCAAACTCTCAAAACGAAATACATTAAAACCTCCTCTTCACTTGGAACTGTATTAGAGGGGTGGATAGATGGCAAAATCAGTAGATAATATCTTCGAGCAATTCTTAGCAAGCAAATCTCTGTTCAAGAATAAGAGGGTGCTGCAGGCTAATTATACTCCCACTACAATCGCTCATAGGGAAGATGAGATCTCATTGATAGCAAAGACGCTTGCTCCTGCGTTGAAATGTGATCGGCCCTCAAATCTCTTCATCTATGGTAAGACTGGGACAGGCAAGACCGTCTCTGTTAGATACGTCGTCAACTCTCTCAAGCAGATTGCCCAGGAGAAGAATATTCCGCTAAAGCCAATATACATCAATTGCAAACTCAAGAAAGTGGCAGACACAGAGTATCGTATCATCGCGCAGATCGCGCGGGAATTTGGTAAGGATATTCCTGCCACAGGTTTGCCTACAGAGGAGATCTACAATATCTTCTATCAAGTCTTAGACGAGAAAGCGCAGATAGTCCTTCTCGTATTAGATGAGATTGATCAGCTGGTCCAAAAGACAGGTGATGAGATCCTCTACAATCTGACCAGGCTAAATACCGAATTGCATCAGGCGCAGATCTGCCTTGTGGGGATCTCAAATGATGTGACATTCACCGATACTCTTGATCCAAGAGTGAAGTCCAGCTTGAGTGAGGAGGAGATGATTTTTCCGCCATATAACGCGACTCAGCTTCAGAAGATTCTTGAGAATCGTGCGAAGGATGCTTTCAATGACGACTCTATTGAGAATGGCGTTTTGGAGAAATGCGCCGCCTTCGCAGCGCGTGAGCATGGCGATGCCCGTAGGGCTCTTGAGCTTCTTCGAGTCGCTGGAGAATTGGCTGAAAGAGATAATGTGCCAAAAGTGGCGGTTAGCCATCTTGATCTTGCGGAGGATAAGATCGAACGTGATCGTATTGTGGATATTGTAGCTGCGCAACCTAAGCAATTCCAGGTCGCTTTATTTGTCATTTTGAGACTCTATGAGAGGCGCAAGGAGATGCTGTTCACAGGCGAGGTCTATGAGAATTACAAGAATCTTTGTCAGAAAGTGCAATTGCGTCCTCTCACTCAAAGAAGGATATCTGATATCATCCAGGAGATGGATATGCTTGGTATCATTAATGCAAAGATAGTCTCTAAAGGAAGATATGGCAGGTCAAGAGATATCAAGGTCTCTCTTCCTATTTCAGTAGTGGAGAATATTCTTACCACCCTTGATGAGAAACTGGGGGTGGAACTATAACTGATGTGATCGCTAGCAAAAAATTGATTGTGGAGTATTGTATGCGCAATAGCATTCTGCTTCCTTTTGATACTTTCGAGGCCCTCGAAGAAGGTGAGGTAGTGTCCTTGAGAAGCGCGACTCTGGCGCCGCCTTCGACTTTTCAGGAGCGTCTTGCTTCGATTCTAGGTGAACGCTCCCAAAGGTTGGCTAGGCTCTCCTCTCCTCTTATCCAGCCAAAGATGGAGGGTGTCAAGGTGTTATCGACTTATCAGGAGGAGCCAAAGAAAAGGTCCTATCAGGATTTTGTCGCTTTCTTCAATAGCAGGTATTATGCTTTGGAGAAGATCCTTCGTAACCGTCAGGAGCTTTCAGGTGTCATCAGTATTGGTAGGGTAGCAGGCAAGAAAGATCGTGAGAACGTTGCTATCATTGGCATAATCTCCAGTAAATCCACTACAAAAAATGGCAATATCATCCTCAAATTGGAGGATCCTACCGGTGAGATCAATGTTTTATTCTCTCTTAAGCGTGTTGATATGTTCGCGTTAGCCAAGGATCTCGTATTGGATGAGGTTATCGGCATCACAGGTCAATTCTCCGAGTCGCCCGAATCAAAGGGCAAGTGGGTTATGGCAAATAACGTCTTGTTCCCTGATATCCCTCTGACAAAAGAGCTCAAAAAATCTCCGGAGGAGGGTTATGCTATTTTTCTCTCGGATCTTCATATAGGCTCTAAAGAATTTTTGGAGGAGAATTTCATAAA
The DNA here is from genome assembly GCA_964359785.1 of uncultured Methanosarcinales archaeon. Taxonomy (GTDB): domain Archaea; phylum Nanobdellota; class Nanobdellia; order Woesearchaeales; family JAGWAF01; genus JACQSU01. The sequence goes on from CAYHWL010000001.1 coordinate 65,882, forward strand.
GATGATCAAGTGGATAGCCGGTGAGCTTGGCAGCGAATCTCAAAAGGATATAGCCAAGAGGATCAAGTATGTTTTCATCGCAGGTGATTTGGTTGAAGGCATTGGGATCTATCAAGGTCAGGAGAATTCTCTTGCGATTCGGGATATTTTCAAGCAGTATGATCGTTGCGCGGAGCTCCTCTCAAATATCCCTGATCATATCCCTTTAGTGATCTGTCCTGGCAATCATGATGCTTTGAGGATCACTGAGCCTCAGCCTGCTTTGTATAAGGATTTCTCCAAGGCGATGTGGGATCTCAAGAATGTCTATCTTCTCTCGAATCCTTGCATGGTGAATATCGACTCAAGTGATGTGTTTCCAGGTTTTGACGTGCTGATGTATCATGGCTATAGCTTCGATTACTATGCCGCAAATGTGGACTCCATCCGTCAGAATGGGGGTTATGACCGTGCTGATCTTATCATGAAATTCCTCCTTCAGAGGAGGCACTTGGCTCCGACTCATACTAGTACGCAGTATCTGCCTGATACTAGGAGGGATCCGTTGGTGATAGACAAGGTGCCGGATTTTTTCTTGACGGGTCACGTTCATCGTGCTAGTGCGGCTGTCTATAGGAACATCACGATGGTGAGTGGTAGCTGTTGGCAGGATATGACTCCCTTCCAGGAGAAGGTCGGTCATAATCCAGAGCCTTGCCGCGTGTTCGCTTTGGATCTTCAGTCTAGGGTAGTGAAGATATTGAGGTTTTGAATCATGGATAAGAAAGCATCATCTGTTGGTATGCAGGCTTACTTTGCACAGATAGATGAGGGGCTTGCTGCGGCGTATGAGATCGCCAGGAAGGCCAGGGCAAAGGGTCTTGATCCAGAAGACATCGCTCCGATTCAGCTTGCTGCTGATATGGCAGAGCGTGTGGAAGGTCTTATCTCTGTCGTGGCTCCGCAGATCATAGGTTCTGGTCTATCTACTAGTATCAAGGAGCTTGAGGCAGTTTACGGTTCTCTTGATTGGAGAGTAGCTTTGGCTATAGCATTGGAGCTCTCCCAAGAGAAGATATGCAAGTGCAAAGATAAGATGGAAGCCATGGAGGTGGGTATAAGGGTCGGTCTCGCTTATCTTACCATGGGTACAGTCTCCTCTCCTTTGGAAGGCTTTTTGGGTCTTAAGGTGAGAAAGCGTGCGGACGGGCAGGATTATCTTGCAGGATGTTTTGGTGGTCCGATGCGTTCTGCTGGAGGTACTATGGAAGCTGTCTGTGTTGTCATCATTGATTATGTCCGTGTCCATATGGGTTATGCCGCGTTTGATCCGACCGAGCAGGAGGTCAAGCGTATGGTGGCTGAGCTCTATGATTATCATGAACGCGTGACCAATTTGCAGTATCTTCCAAGCGAAGAGGAGATAGAGTTTCTCACAAGACATCTTCCGCTTCAGATAGATGGTGATCCTTCAGAACAGATAGATGTCTCGAATTTCAAGGATCTTCCAAGGATTGAGACTAATCAGATCCGTAATGGTGTCTGTCTGGTCCTAGGTGAAGGCATCGCGCAGAAAGCCCCAAAAGTCTGGAAGCAGATTGGCAAAT
>CAYHWL010000002.1:0-55044 GCA_964359785.1 uncultured Methanosarcinales archaeon
CATCATTATTCTAGCTTCAAGTATAGTGAAGGCTAATTCCGCTACTAACTTTACATTATCAGCTTGAACACTTTTGTGTTCACCAAAGACGCAATAATTAACAAAGTGCTCACAATTATTTTCGCCTCCTTTATATCCGCCTTCTGACTTTTCTTCAGCCCTAGTCATAATTTCTTGAAACTTATCTAGCGTTGTTTCTAAATGTGTTAGTTCCCATTCTTTACCCACAAGAACAAAATCATACCAGTTGACAGCTTCAACGCCATCTTGATTGTTTTCAATAAATAAACATTCTTCTGCTTTAGTAATGCCTAAGAAAAAAGCATAGTGCCAAAAAGCCTTTTCTTTTAGTCGTCCTACTAATCTTCTGCGAAATATAGAACCAGTACAACCTATACTTTTACCTAGTGTAAAAGAGTGATTAATTAATTCAGGAAGTTTATTTAGTTTATATGTAGGATAATCTCTTTTTAAGTTTTTCATGGTTTGAATTTTCTTGTCTAAAGTGAAGTTTCTTAGTACTTGTCCAACGGTGCGGCATAACATCTCGGTTTACGCATACTTGCGTGTATTTCTGCATTACACGCAGATTTTAAAATAGTGTAAATAACTGTTTTACAGTGTTTTAAATATTTTGTTACGTTTTTCACCACTTGCGTGTATTTTTTTTATAGTTTGTAAATTGGCTTTATCTCTTCAAATAAATTTAAAATTCAATACAGTACATGTAATGTTTAATTAATCCACCTTTGTAAAATAAGATTCAGCAGTAGGCAACCACTCTTGTATTCTGCCAATACGAGTATCGTGGCTGGGGTGTGTGCTTAAAAATTCTGGCACAGAACCACCACCTCCTGTACTTTTCATTCGTTCCCAAAAAGGAATAGCTTCTTTTGGCTCATAACCAGCCATTGCCATAAATACCATTCCAAGTTTATCTGCTTCACTTTCTTGGTTTCTACCAAAAGCTAAAATCCCTACTCCTGCTCCTATTCCATAAGCACTCAAAAATAAAGCTTGTGTTTCTTGTGGTTTGTCTTTCATGTAAACTGCTATGGCAGCACCTCCTGCAGCAGCTAATATTCCCTGACTCATGCGTTCGTTTCCATGTCGTGCTATGGCGTGTGCAATTTCATGTCCCATTACTACTGCTAATCCTGCATCGGATTGTGTTACTGGTAAAATTCCTTTATAAACCACCACTTTTCCACCAGGCATACACCAAGCATTCACCACATCTTGGTTGACCAAATTAAATTCCCATTTGTAATTTTTAACTCTATTAGATTGTCCTTCATTTTTTAAATAACTTTCTACAGCGTGGGCAATACGATTACCTACTCGTTTAACTTCTTTGGTTTGTTCTATCTGCTCCGACATAGGCGGATTTTCAGTTAAAAAACTTTTATATTGCACCAAACTCATACTCATTAACTCACTTTCTGGTACTAATGTTACTTGTCTTCTACCTGAAATAGGAACTTTTGCACAAGCGATTATGATAAGTGTTATTAATACTAGGAAGGATGGTTTTATATATTTCATTTTTTTTAAATTCATAAGATTGTGTTTCAAGCCCACAATGGCGTTAATTAGAGTTTATCCATAAAGTCTGCAGTCCTCCATCTTCAGTTGGCAAAGGTCTCTGCAAAGTGTTGTTTTTTTTGCTAACTGCCAACTGTAGATTGCTGACTTAATTGCAAAAAGCCACACATTATTTTATTTATAGACATTAATTAATCTCTACCGTTAAGCCATTATCAGCTAATATTCCAGACATTATTTCAAGCACCGCATATTCTCCTTTTTTAACTGCACATTTTCCTGAAAAATGAACTAAAGTTGCACATTGCTCTGCTTGTATCGCATCATGGTCGCATACCTTAATCAATAATTCGATAACATGTTCGAACGTATTTATATCGTCATTAAAAAGAATTAAGTGGTGTTCTTTTACTGCTTCTTCTTTCACTTCTATTTTTTTAATGGTAATTGTTTTTGGATTCATCTTATTGGTTATTTTTCATTAATTCTAGTGCTTCTTCTATTTTTATCTGCACACCATCTTTAAAAACTATTGTTTCTGGTTTTTTTACTCCCAATTCTTTCATTTCTATTTGTAAGTCTAATGCTGAATTATAATCAGGAAAAGAGCCAATGGTATATACTGTTTTATTATTTTCTTCATAATTTTTTACTCCCCTTCCAGTTAATTGTAAAAACAAACCCGCATCTTCTACAGGCACATCTTCTTCATATTCGCCTAATTTAACTTTAAACTCTAGCTTTAAATCCGCTTTTGCCCCATATCCAGTTGTGTTATTAGTAACTGGAGTTTCTTCTATTGGATTTTTCTCAATAACTGGAGTTTCTATCGTTGGGCTTTTTTCAATGATTGGAGTTTCAATGGTAGGGTTATTATTGATAGGAGTATTTACAGTTGATGAGCCAGAACTCAATAGTTGTGTAGCTTCAGTAACTGTTATTTTAGTTCCGCCATTGTAAGCTACCACAAAAGCATCGGCAATACCTAATGCTCTTATTTTATCTTTAGCAATATTGGCATCTGCTAAATTTTTGTAAACTCCCGAAGTGTATCTAATCAATCCATTTGTTGTTCTTTCGCTATTTAATGGAGAAACATTATTGAGCTGATTGGCTGTTACTGGTTTAGAATATACACCAACCTGAATGGAGTAAAATACACCGCCAATGTTTCTTACATCTGTAGAAACCCCATCTTTCACTTCTTCGGTAACAACCGTTTTGTTAGTTGTGTTTGTATTGTTGTTATTAACAACATTTTCTTTGTTATTGGTGTTGTTAGTAGTATTAACAGTAAAGTTTCCTTCATCAACTGCATTTCCATTTTGCATAGCTCTGGCTTCATTAATGTTAATTCTTTTACCATTCATAAAGGCAACCACAAACGCATCGCTATAACCAATGGAACGAATTGAATTTTTTGCTTCGTTTGCCATGTTAAATGTTTTGAAAAATCCTGCAGTGTATCTAGTAATACCATTACCAGCATCTTCTGCCATAATGGGAGCAAATCCTTTGTAATGATTTTGAGGGATTGGATTTCTAAATGCCCCGATTTGAACTTTAAAAACTAAACCTTCAGGCAATTTTGGTGAAACAGGAATTTTTTTATTTTCATTGTATACAGCCTCGTTCGTATTGTTGATGACGAATATAGAGTTATTTAATACTGTTGGAATTTCATCAATATTGGTTGGAGTAATTTTTACAGGTTGGTCAACGATAGGTTTATCAATAATTGGTTGGTCAACTATAGGTTTATCAATAATTGGTTGGTCAACTACAGCCTTATCAATAATTGGTTGGTCAACTACAGGTTTATCCACAACTGGTTGGTCAACTACAGGCTTATCAATAATTGGTTGGTCAACTACAGGCTTATCAATAATTGGTTTATCCACAACTGGTTGGTCAACTACAGGCTTATCAATAATTGGTTTATCTACAACTGGTTGGTCAACGATAGGTACAGTAGTTCTATTCATTGCATCAGCCAAAAATTGGGGCTCAAAAGTTTCAGTTTTTTCAATAGCAGCAATGCTTTTTGACGCATTTTCATCTGCATTAATTAAAATAAAATTAGATTTTTCGTTGGCATCTTTTGCTTTATTTTCTTTATCAACAGCACTTTGTTTTAACTCAGACGATTTAGCTTCATTTTCAGCAATCATCTTATTTAGTTTTTCGATTTGAGCTAATTTTTTAGCTTTATCTTCTTCAGAGGAAGCTCCATCTACCATTGCTTTTAAACTTACTCCTAACTGTTGTTGATCTTTGGCTTCTTGTTTAAGTTTTTCAGCTTCCACGTATTCTACTTCTGCTTCTTTTGTTAGTCTTCTGTTCTCTTTTTTAAGTTCAGCATATACTTTATAATCTTCAGAATTTTTAATTGTTGTTATTTCTTCAGGTTTCAAATTAAGAATAACTTCTTGGTCTGCTTTTGTTATTTCAGTGTTGGTAGCAACAGGTACAACATTGGTAGGCTGATTGTTGTTGGTATTAATTTTCTCGTTGGTGTTAGAAGTATTGGTTGTTGTTTCGTTAGTTGTAGCAGTATTCTCATTGGTAACTGCGTATAGGTTCTCCGTATCTCCTTTAGCTAATTGTTGAATTGCCTTATTCTGCTTTTCTAAAGCTTTCATCTCCAATTCATAAGCTTTTTGTAAAGCATTTTCTTTAGCGGTAATATTTTCAGCTTTTATTGCATCTTCCCTTTTAACTTTGGCTTCTGCAAAGTAATTATCAGCTTCTTCAACAAATAGTTCTGTCATTAAAACATCATTAGAAAAAGGATCTTTATTAGCTGTTTTAAGTTTAGATAAAACAGCCTGATTATTATAAAACTCTGTCCTATTGGCAGTTTCATAAATTTTAGCTATTTCTTCTTGCTTGTTATTTGATTGCGTCTTTAATGCTTCTACTTTTATAATTAATGCATCTTTTTCTTCTTTCGTTTTAGCTGTATTTGCAGTGTTTAATAATACATTGGCTTCTTCATCTAATGTTCTTGCTTGATTTTTTAACTCAACAATTGCTTCTATTGTTTTTCTTGATTGAGTAGATTCATATTTAAAATTGTTATTGTACTTTAAGTTAGAAAATTCATCCTCTTTAGCATTTAAATTATTAACAGTTAAATTAGCTTCTTCTTTTGCTTTTTCTTCTTTAGTTAATTCAGCTTTGTTTTCGTTGCTGACAACATTAGTTTTTTCATTGGTCGAATTATTCTCGTTAGTTGTCGGTTTATCTGCAACCAATGCAGTTGTTTTTATCGACTCTGCTTGAGAATTAAACAAAGCCGCAAACTCTTGTTGTTCTTGTAAATTATTTTCTAAAACGGCTATTTCATTGGCTATGCTATTTTTATTTTCAGGAGTTGCTGTTGCTAATTGTTGTTTTTTAGTGGTAATCTCTTCTTCTGTAGCTTTTGCCCAATTCGAGTGAATTTCTGCTTTTTTGGTAAAAGTTTCATAAGTGTCTTCTCCTGTTATCGAGTTCAACTCATCGGTGTATTTTTTTTGATAATCCTCCCCTTTGTTTTCGTTGCTAGCAACATTAGTTTTTTCATTGGTCGAGTTATTCTCATTGGTTGTCGGTTTATCTGCAACCAATGCAGTTGTTTTTATCGACTCTGCTTGAGAATTAAACAAAGCCGCAAACTCTTGTTGTTCTTGTAAATTATTTTCTAAAACGGCTATTTCATTGGCTATGCTATTTTTATTTTCAGGAGTTGCTGTTGCTAATTGTTGTTTTTTTAGGGTAATGTCTTTTTCTGTTGATTTAGCCCAATTCGTGTGGATTACTGCTTTTTGCGTGTAGGTTTCATAAGTATCTTCTCCAGTAAAAGAATTAAGTTTATTCGTGTATTCAGCATTGTAATCAACAACATTGCCTTCTTTATTAACAAGTGGCACTTCCTCTGTGTTGTTGGTTGTAGTAGTATTATTTACTGCTAAAGCTGTATTTTCATTAATTTCTTTTTGTTTTTCCGATTTTAAAACCTCTAAAGAAGTAATTCTTTTTTCATATTTTTCCTTCTCAGTATTATTAGCCTCACCTTTTAACTGATTTTTTCTAATCTCAATTTCTTCATCAATACTTTTTATCCATTCTTGATTTATTTTCACAATTAGTTGAGGCTTATCCACTTCATTCCCATAATTATCGAGTTTTGATAATTCAACACTATACTGTGTGCTATAATCTATTATTTTTCCATTTTCGTCAATAACATTAAACTCATCTTTGTGTTCGATTAATTGATAAACTTCTTTATTGGTATTATCTGTAGTTAGTAATTCATCGCTAGATGGATATAATCCCACTAAACCTTCCTTTTCGAAAAAAAGAATATCATTTTCTAATTGAAGTTTATTGCCAGGAGTAACTGCTGCAACTGAGCTAGTATTAAGATTGATAGTTGCTAGTGCTGCTTTTGTTATTTCTACCTGATTTTGAGTATCATCATATTCTTTTTTAGCGATAACTTCTTTTGCTTTTGCATTGTTTCGTTCAAATTTAGAGTCATCAATATCAATCGTTAATGCCTTAATTTGAGCATCTAGGTCTGCTTTTTCAGTTTTATTTTTTGTAGCTTCTTTTTTAGTTTCTAATTTGTTCACTGTTTCTGTCAATTCTAGCTCTCGATTTAATAATGCGGTAGCATCATCTCTGGTTTTGTTATACAATTGTTGTTTTTCTTCCAGTTTTTGGTTTTGAATTTTTTCTTCATTAGCTAATGCCGATTCATTATGATAACTTGCTGAAGCAATTTCATCTAATTTTGCTAAGTTATTTTCTGCTTCACTCCTATTTCCATCATTAATATTACTGTTAACTTTTTCTTTTATTGATTTAACGCTTGTTACATCGCTTTCTCTGTCTGTAACTTCACTATCGAGTATTCTGGCAATGTTTAATGTAGCAACTGCTTCGTTAATTAATTTTGCAGCTTCTAATTTTTTTTGCTCTGCTAATTCTAATTTTTTATCTTTTTCTGATGCAGAAGTAATTTGTTGTGCTTCGGTTATTAATTTTTCCGATTCGGTATATAAATTTTTTGCTTTTAAACTTTTTTGTGAAGCAATCTGATAAGAATAGTTGGCTTGTTCTTTAGATTTATTAGTCTGCTCAATAATTTTATTAGCTTTTTGATCAACTGTTTTTATAATTTGTTCGTTCGATAATTCTTTATAATTAGAGATTGGTTGTTCTTGATTTGCTAACACGTTGTTTAAGTTAGTTAACTCATCTTCGGTTGTGTTAACATCTAACTTTGCTTTTTGCTGTAATATATTTTGAACAACCAACGGGTCGTTGATGTCAAACTCATCAGATTCGTCAAATAAATTTTTAACTACTAATTTTTCATTATTTCCTGCTCCAACCAATCTTAACTCTTGTTTTAAAGCCCTAAAACCATCTAGCTTAGGAATTTCTATAGTTGCAGAATGAATGGGTGCGTCATTAGTTGTTTCCACTAATAGTTTAAATTTTCCACCACTTTGAGGAAAAACTAGTAAATATTCTCCTGTTTCATTATTGGTTGTATAAACTCCATATTTTCTATCTTTTTCAACATCTTTGATAGTGATGGTTGCCGATTTCATGTTAGGATTTGACTCAGCTAAAAAGTAACCTTTAATTACTGAATTTTCTGCTGGAGGAGCATCTACAGTTACATTGTAAACAGTTAACTCTCCTTGCTGGCTTGCTCTTGAAGAAGCAAAATAGGCTAATTTATTATCTATGTCTGAAATATACAAAATGTCATCATCTGGTGTGTTTATTGGAAAATCAAGATTTTCTGGATAGGTCCATTTACCTGTAGTTGGATCTAAAGTGGATTTAAAAATATCAAACCCACCCATACTGTTATATCCTTTAGAACTAAAATAAAGTGTTTTTCCATCAGGATGCAAATACGGATATTCATCATCAAACTCGGTATTAATTTCATCTCCTATACTACTAGGTTTGCTCCATTCACCATCTGGTAGTTTTACAACTTTATAAATGTCTTTTCCAGAAGTACCGCTGGTTCCATAGGAAGAAAAAACGACCATATTTTTAGCTTCACTCAAATAGATGATAGATGTTTCATTATTTTTTTTATCGAGTTTTGTTTTAAATTCCTCAGGTTTTATAATTATTTTTCCACCAATACCTTTTAAGTTGTAAAGTCTAAAAAAATCTGTTTCTTTAATTTCTTTTTTACTTAAAACTCCAATATCTGTAATACCTGTCAAAAGTTTTCCTCCATTTTCACACATCTTAATCTCTCTATCAACCTGATAATCTTGGTGTTCTTTAGTGGTAGTTTTTTCTTTAAATTTATTGTAATTGACAATTGCTGGTGCAAATTGATAATTATGATGGTAGGCTTTAGCTAGGTAATAAAATGCCACAGGGTCAACTGTTGATTTAGTGGTTGAAAATTTTAAATATTGAATTGCTTTTTCTTTGTCTCTTGAACCAAAAAGAATGCATGCACCATATTTGTAATTATAATTAAGGTCTTTTGGGTATAAACTTAAGAGTTGAGAAAAAAGAGGTAAAGCATCAACATATTTTTTTTCTTGAAACATTAAATTCGCCGAAGTCTTTAGCTCCTCTTCAGATGCATATTGAGCTTGCACACGATTTGTAAGAAACAATATCGTTACTATTGAAAATACTATTCTATATAAATATTTTCTAATCATTTAATTAACTAAACTAATTAGCAAAATTACGAATATTAATATGGATGCAAAAAATGAAATATTACCTAATTTATTCATCAAAATCTCTTAAAAAATCTGTTTTCTTTCTTTCTGTCGAATACATAAACTGGTAAGGCTCTTGTCCTTTTTCAGCTTTTGATTTTCTTTTATCAGGTTTTGTTTCAGTAATAGCTGTATTAAATTCTACATCAGAAGATATTGCTTGCATTACACCTCTTGTATAAGAGAAGAAATACCAATTATTTTGGTTTATTTCTAAATATATAGTTAAAATGTCTCCACTTCTTTTCTTTATCAACTCAACTTTTCCATCTACATATTTATTAATTTGTTTGTTATAAATATTACTTATTCCAATCTTACTAAAAGATTGATAAGATTTACTCTCGTTGTTCCATTTCATTTTTAAATCGTTAAAAACTAGTGTCTTTTTAAAAGACTCTGGTAATTTTTTAAATTCTCCATATAAACTTGCCTGAGCAATCAACTTATCGGCTTCTTCTTTTCCAAGTATTTCTCTGAGTCCTTTTTCAAATGTTGGTCTGTCTAATTTAACAGGGTCTAATGTGCTAGCTTCTTGCAAATTTTTAGTCATCTTTTTCATCGCATCTTCTGTAAAGAAAAAATCGGTTAGCATTACTAAGTCAAAAATTACCTCGTCATCTATCTGATTATGGTCAATAGCTCCTGCAGCTTGAATGTTAACTTGTCCAGTTTCTCCACCTAAATCTATTTTTCCTTCCCCATAAACTTTACAATATTTTGTATTTAAACTCAAGTAATTACCACTAAATGACATTTCTTGCAATTTGTCTTTATTAGAAATTTTATATTCTTCTTTTTCTTTGTCATAATACAAATAACCAATTGCAGGAAGGACATCTATGTGACTATATTTTTTCTTGTTATTTAAAAAAGTAGAATAAATCCCTAAAGAATCTGGGCTTAAGAAAACGCTTGCAATTAAAGGATTACCAACTACATCTTTTGTTGTGCTGTCAATTGGTATATATATTTCTTCTGGATTAATCTGAGATTCAAAACTAAACCAGTTCCTGTCTAATAAATTGCAATCGTGAAAAATTCTAGCGAACCCATTAAAAGTTAAAAATTCATTGTTAGCAAATAATTTAATTTTTCCATAAAATTCATAGTTTGGACTTAGCGTAAAATTCGAGGTGTCTTTGATGTCAGCTGAAGCATATGTTTGTCCAGAAGAATCAACACCAATGTTTTGTAAATATATTGTTTGCGACTTATTAATCTCATCGACATAATCTACGTAACCACTACCAGCATATTTTTTCTTTCCAAATACATTAACGGTAGAATTGTAAATAATGTGATTTTGCGTAATGTAACTTGCAATAATTTTTGAATTGTTAAGTGTTCGCATTTTTGCCTTTTTTTCAATAACAACCTTATTGCTATCAGGATATACCATTACATCAGCAACATTTAAAAATTTAACTCCATCCGCATAAATAATTTTTCGCTTAATATCATATTTTGCTTTGATAGAATAGAAACTTAATGAATCTTGTTCTGGATGTACAGAAATAAACTGAGCTCCTTCCAAATTAACACCAGAAGCATCTGTTTCTTTGGCTGCACCAGCAGAAAGTTCTATATCATCATTATCCATGTACCATTTAAATTCATCCATGTAACAAATGTATTGCATCGGATCAAAGGAAATATGAGAGCCTCCTCCATTAGACCTAAACTGACCGTATCTTCCATCAAAAGTTACATAAGCGTTAACATTTACCGTAGAAAATGCTAGTGCTTCAGCATCAACATTTCCATCATCTTTTAATCTAAAATCAGCTGTGTCCGATTTAAAATCCTTAAAATTAAATTGTATCAAATTGGCTTCCAATTCAGCTTTTTGAAATTCAAAAATCCCTGTACCTGATAGTCCATCAGGTTGAATCATGGTTTGGCCATGCATATATGATTTCAAATCGTACATGGCAATTGGTTTATTAATTACTTTATGAATCATAATATCTTTTGTAGGGAACCATCTTGTGAAAACATTTTCTCCCTCTACTGGAGGAAATTCTATTGCTACTGGGCTTTCTTTAACATTAAAATGCTGGGCAATGGCATTCATAGAATCTGGGAAAAAAATAAAATCGTTTGAAAAAGTAGTAGAAGTGATGTATTCTAATTTTCCGTTACCTCTTAATCCTTCATTACTCAACCTAATAGTATCTTTGTATGTTCCTTTTCCACCATACATTGGAAAACCTTCAGCAGGAGTTTTCCTTATAAAACCTAATGATTGGTCAGGTTGCAAAGTTAGCGTTTCATCAAAATCAGGAAAAATACCAGCAGATAACATTGTTCCCTTAAATTTTAATTGACTATTGTCGAAATTATCGAGACTATCAATTGAAAAAGGCTCCACATGAAAATAGAATTCATCTTTATTATAAACACCACCTTGTATGGATTTTTTGTTATAAAAAACGTAAGAATCTTTATAACTGTTGATAATTGGATATTCATCAGCTTTTTTAACACCTGATTTATTATTAGGTTTATCAATTAACAAATCGCCATTAATGTTTTCTATCACAGTTTTAACAGGTCTTATAATTGGTTTTCCTTCAATATCTAGTTTGCCAGTTTCTGCATATATTCTTAAAGAATCTACATTGGGCATTATTATTTTAAAGTCGTCGTATTTGAATGAAAAATTTCTACCCATAATGTCAAATCTTCCAGCTTGAACAACACCGCTAAAATCGAAATCTCTATTCTTTTTTAGGGTAATTTCTTTTTTGGAAGGATAAATTATTACTTCCTGCGAATCACTCACGTTAACACTATTTACTCCTCTCATTTGTAAATCATAATTTAGCAAACTTAAAGTTGCATTGCTGTTGTTATTAGTATTAGAATAAAATCCTATCACATCATAATCTACATTACCACCACTTGCTTTTACCCAATTAATTAATTTGTCTTTTATAATAAAATATTTACCATCGTAATTATAATTGATAAATCCTTTGTTGGATAAATCCAGCAGCATAGTTTCCAATTGAGCATAGGATTTTAAAGTAAATTCTGCTAATTGTTCATTCGTGACGTAATTGGTATCCAATTTTTCGGCTAGTTTTTTTATATTATACAATGGATGTGATGTTTGAAGGGTCATCATTTGCATGTATTCATCTTTTTTAAAATAGTTGGAAGAGATAAAAGTAGCCTCCGTTTTAGTTCCTCCCTCCATGTTTTTAAATTCAATCATGGGCGAATCTACTTTCCATGTTAACGATTCAAAATCCATATCTACCTGATGATACGAGTTGAAGTAAGGAGTAATTTTAATTCCTTTATGGTCCCTAATTAATGTTACACTTCTGTCTGCGAGAAAAAATTTAAACGAAAGACCAGGGTGAAAAATAGAATCCTCTTTAATGTATATGGTTGCTGATGCCATTTGAGAAACAATTCGTTCTGGTTTGATAATAAAAGTTTTAGCTGCCATTTTTAAAAATGGGACGTTTTTTTTATAAAAAATAACATACGCATCTTGGTCTTGATTTCCTCTTCCAATCACTTCTCTACCATTTAAAGAAAACCCGCCAATATAATCAACTCCTTCAGAAATTCCTGACAAAAGGAGTGTTGCATCATAAGAATTAAATCTAGGATATGTTGCTTTCTCTTCATCTACATTAGCTAATACTTTTTCTTCTATTGAACCTTTTAAAGGGCTTTTAAAATAATAATAATCGTAAAAAATGACATCTTTTATACCGTAACTTGGAGTTTTAAAGCTTATTTCGTATTGATTTATTTCTGCATAAACAGAATCAGAAGGAAACCCCGCACGTTCCCACGTTATTTTTCCACCTTCTCCATACCATTTATTTTCGGTAGGATAATAAACCCCTTTTGTATTTAAAATAACTGAACTGTCACCTTTCGAATAACAAGTTAAGGTGAGTGCCTCAAAACTAATGGTAGGTAAGCTGTCAAATCCAAAAGTATAGTTACCATTGTTGGCTGCCCATGAGTTTGCAGCCGATTTATACAAGAGGTTTTCTGTAAATAAATCGTTACAAGACTTCAAATATTCGGTAAAATTTTTAGTATCTTTTTCTTTAATTAGGGTTATAATTATTTTTTGCCAACTCTCAAAACTATTTTCAGTCTGGTATTTACTGTTTACAAATTGAGAAACTGTAAATAAATAATTTCTAAAATCTGGGAAAGCTCTTTTTTTGTTTTTCAACATTAAATTGGCAACTTTATATACTCCATTTCTTTCATTATCAGAAAACTTTCCTCCAAACCAAGTCCAAGAAAATTCATCCATCACAATTTTACCGTCTTCCTTTCTTGAATAAGTTAGAAATTCTTCCATTTCTTTGAAAAACAAAGAGGAATCAGCAGAAAATTCTTTTATTTTAGTTTGAGAATAACTAGAAAAAGTCATCACCAAACAAAATAGGGATATCAAGTATTTATATAATTTATTCATTTTTTTATTAAATGTATCATTAACCAATCTTTCTTCTCTTCCGTATAACTATTTTTTAAACCTAATTTTGCAGCTTCCTCTAGTAATAAATTTCTATCAACATTAAAAAAACCACTTAATAGTAAATCTCCATTGGTAGAAAGAGATTTAGCATATTTACTCATATCCTTTAAAAGAATGTTTCTATTAATATTTGCTAAAATAACATCAAATTTGTTATCTTTTAATAATTCTGCTCCACCTTGTTTTACAACTATCTCCTTACAATTATTATTCCTAATATTTTCGATGGTATTGTTATATGCCCATTCATCAATATCAATCGCTTCAATGTATTTTGCATTTTTCATTTTAGCTAAAATAGCCAATACACCTGTTCCACAACCCATGTCAAGCACTTTTTTGTTGGTAACATCTAACGCCAATAACCGTTTTATCATTAAATAAGTGGTTTCATGATGGCCAGTTCCAAAAGACATTTTTGGGTCTATGATAATATCAAATTCAATATCAGTAGGTTTTTCGTGAAATTTTGCTCTGATGTAACACCTATTTTCAACATTAATTGGATTAAAACTTTTTTCCCAAGCTTCATTCCAATTTTGATCTTCAATTGTTTTAGTTGAATAGGCTACTGTAAATTCCGAATTATTAATAATTCTTAAGTTTTTAACAGCTTCCAATTTAAATTGATTAGACTGAATATAAGCTTCTAACCCATTTTCAGTTTCAACAAAACTTTCAAATCCAATTTCTGAAAGCTCTGCTACTAATATGTCTCTGCCAACTTCTAATGGTTTTATTGTTGCAGATAAATTGATATAGTTCATATTTTTTTTGAATGTGATATAAAAAAACGAAAAATTTCTTTAAGAACTTATAAAATTCAAATTTTAGTTAACAATTTTTACAATTTAATCCTATTCTTTTGTTTTAACTTTACTAAAAAATAAACTGATGAAAAAAGTCAAATTAATAATGATTTTACTATTATTAATTCCTTTTATTGCTTATAACCAAACTGTAACAGAAAACTCATTTATTTTATCAGGTACTGTTGTCAGTGGAGTAAATAATCAACCATTAGCTGGTAGTCATTTACTGACTAATAGAAATATGGGAACCAAAACAAACGAGTTGGGAGAATTTACACTAATTGTTTATCCTAAAGATACGTTAAAAATCTCCTACATAGGTTTTAAAACAATCCATTACATCATTCCTTATAAAGAAAGCGGAAAATACCTCATTAAATTTAAATTATTTACTGATTCTGTTGCTTTATCAGAAATTGAAATATTTCCATGGCCAACTTATGAAGAATTTAAACAAGCTTTTATTGCTATGGATAAACAAAATGAAGCAATTAAAATGGAAGGTGTAAAAATGTATCAGGATAAAATTATTACCCCAAAATCTCCTTCTCTGCTGAGTCCTGCTTCCTTTATTTACGACAAACTATTTGACAAACAAGCTAAACTTAGAAGGAGGTTAGAAAAAAGACGCAATACCATTAAAGATTCAATGATGGATGATTAATTTTTTAAACATTTGTTATATTTTAAACCTAAGTTATCTTTTTTTTTATATATTTGACAATAACAGTTAAATTTTAAACGATGAAAGCTACTCATGTTATTGTAGAAGATATTATTAAAAAATCTCCTTTTTTAGAGGAAGCATTAGCTGAAGGAATTATTAATCTCTCCTCTTTATCAAGGCAAATTAAAGCAGAGATTGACGAGCAACTTCACAAAGATGTTCAGATTGGAGCAATAGTGATGGCTCTTAAAAGATTATCTCCAAAGTTTGACCCAAATTTAAAACTACGAGTAAAAAGAGTGATTAGTAAATTAGGAGATATTACAGTAAGATCTAAAATAACCTATTATACATTTGAAAATTCTGAAACGATAATAGAGAAACAATCTGAATTATTAAAAAGGCTGAAAGGTAAAAAAGATACTTTTTTTGCTTTTTCGCAAGGTGTTTATGAAACCACTATTATTTTAAGTGATTCTGAACATAATGATATTGATACGCTCTTTAAACAAGAGACGATAGTGCAAGAAACAAGTGGATTATCATCAATCACCATCAAATTACCTAGTGAAAATTCTGATGTTTCTGGAATTTATTATTTTATTCTTAAAAAAATTGCCTGGGAAGGAATTAATATACTAGATTTAATATCAACTACTCACGAATTTACAATTATTGTAAATGATGAAAGTGTTGACAGGGCTTTTTCTATCTTAAAAAACTTAAATAAAGGAGATTATTAAGCCTCATTTTCTATTGTAAAAAAGGTGTTTTTAATAAAAAAACTACCTTTTTTATAACTCTAATTTAGTATATTATCCTTTTAAAAATCCTAAAATTTTATCAACACTTTCTTTAGCATCTCCATAAAGCATTTCGGTATTTGATTTATAAAATAAAGGATTTTCAACCCCTGCATAACCAACTGCCATTGAACGTTTCATTACAATTACTGTTTTTGCTTTCCATACTTCAATTACAGGCATTCCGTAAATTGGACTAGCAGGATCATCTTGTGCACCAGGATTTACTACATCATTAGCTCCAATAACCATCACGACATCAGTGTTTGGTAAATCAGGATTAATTTCATCCATTTCAAAAACTATATCGTAAGGAACATTCGCTTCTGCCAACAAAACATTCATGTGACCAGGCAAACGTCCAGCTACAGGATGTATAGCAAATTTAACGTCTTTTCCTTCTTTTCTTAAATATTGTACCATTTCAAAAATTGGATATTGTGCTTTTGCAACAGCCATTCCATAACCAGGAACAATCACCACCGAATTTGCTTCTTTCAATAATTCGGCAACTGCCTCATGATTAAGAGCTGTAACTTCACCTTCCATTTCTTGTGTAGAAGTGGTTGCAACAGCACCAAATCCTCCCAAAATAACAGAGATAAAAGATCTATTCATGGCTTTACACATAATGATAGAAAGTATAGCTCCAGAACTACCCACCAACGCTCCTGTAACAATTAATAAGTCGTTTCCTAACATAAAACCTGCTGCAGAAGCTGCCCAACCTGAATAAGAGTTAAGCATAGAAACAACCACCGGCATATCTGCACCACCAATTGCCATTACCAACATAATTCCAATAAAGGCAGCCATTGCTGTCATGATGTATAAATAAAGCATACCATCAATTCCAGTTGCCATTGTAAAAAAATATCCCATTACAAAACTTGCTACCAATAATAAAATATTTACTAGGTGTCTGCCAGGATATAATAAAGGCTTACTCATTACCTTTCCATCTAATTTCCCCCAAGCAATAATAGACCCTGTAAAAGTTATTGCTCCAATAAAAACACCAATAAAAACTTCCACTAAATGGATGGTATGTTCAGCCCCAACAATTAATTGAGTATCTGCATCAATGTAGGAACCATAACCTACTAAAACTGCCGCTAGTCCAACAAAACTGTGTAAAATAGCAACTAATTGAGGCATGGAAGTCATCTCAACTTTGCGTGCAACTAAAATTCCTATAACTGATGCAATTGCAATAGCGACAATAATGTAAATTTGTCCTTCAACTCCTTGTCCTAGAACTGTGGCTACTATAGCTATTATCATTCCGATAATTCCATAAAAAACGCCTCGTTTTGCCGATTCTTGAGAAGATAATCCTCCCAAACTAAGTATAAACAGAATACCTGCAAATAAGTAGGCTGCTGTTTGTATTTCTTTACCTATTTCTATCATCTTAATTATTTTTTAAACATTTTCAACATTCTGTGAGTAACCAAAAAACCACCTACTATATTTATGCTTGCAACTAAAATGGCTACAAAAGCTAAAACAGTCATTGGTGAAGACAAATTATTGGTGGTTTGCAATAATCCACCAACGATAATAATTCCACTAATTGCATTGGTTACCGCCATTAAAGGAGTGTGTAAGGAATGTGAAACATTCCAAATTACTTGCCATCCAATAAATACGGATAATACAAAAACCGTAAAATGTTGCATAAATTCTGCAGGAGCAAATTGTCCTAAAAGCAACAATAACGCACCAATTGCACCCAATTTAATAAGCATTCCAATTGCTTCTTTTTTAGCATTTTTTGCAGCTGTTATTTTTGGGTCTTCTATTTCTACTACAACTGGTTTTGGTTTTTGAGGACTAACAGGAAGTGGTTTTGATGGAAAGTTTATTTTTCCGTCGTAAGTAACCATGGCTCTGGAAACCACGTCATCTTCCATATCAATTTTAAATTTTTCGGCTTTTCCCATGTCATCTAAGAGGTGACAAAGGTTGTTTCCGTATAACTGAGATGCTTGACAAGGCAATTGGTCTAATTTTCCCAATATGGTAACTCCATTATCGGTAGTATAAACTTCGCCATCTTTAGTCATGGTACAGTTACCTCCTGAAGATGCTGCTAAGTCAACAATAACAGAACCAGGTTTCATTGCTGCCACATGGTAATCTAAAATTAATTTTGGGGCAGGTCGTCCAGGAATTTGAGCGGTAGTAATAATAATATCAACATCCTTAGCTTGTTCTAAAAACAATTTCATTTCTGCGTCAATAAACTCTTGACTCATTACTTTAGAATAACCAGATGCAGTTGCTCCATCTTCCTCAATTTCTACTGTAAGAAATTTAGCACCCATCGATTCAATTTGTTCAGCAACTTCTTTTCTGGTATCAAATGCTCTCACAATTGCACCTAACGAATTAGCGGTTCCAATAGCTGCTAAACCAGCAACTCCAGCTCCAATAACCAATACTTTTGCAGGTTCAACTTTTCCTGCTGCTGTAATTTGACCATTTAGGAATTTACCATAATAATTAGCTCCCTCAATTACCGAACGATAACCAGCAATGTTTGCCATAGAAGATAAAACATCCATTTTTTGTGCTCTTGAAATTCTAGGAATAGAATCCATAGCAATGGCATTTACTTTTTTATCTGCTAATTTTTGAAGTAAATCAGAGTTTTGTGCTGGCCACAAATAGCTTAACAACACTAATCCTTCTTTCATTAGGTCAACTTCTTCAACCGTTGGACCTAAAACTTTAAGCACAATATTTGAATTGCTATAAATTTCGTTAGCTGAATCAACTATTGTAGCACCTGCAGCCTTAAATTCTTCATCAGAAAAATTTGCTTTAACACCGGCATTGTGCTGAATGGATACTTCAAAACCTTGTTTTATCAGTCGGACAACTGTTTTTGGAGTAGCTGCCACTCTTAATTCTTTTGGAGTTATCTCCGATGGAATTCCAACTCTCATATTCATAATTTTTTAAATTTTATTTATTGTATTTGATGCAATAACTATCTTAACTTTTTAATTCAAACGAATAACTCATTACCTGTACTTTTAGGCTTCGCAATAGGTATAACTTCTTTTGCTTAAGGTATTCCAAAACGATAAAAATTCCTCAATAATTTACCAACGAAAGTATAAATATTTCGTTAACAAATTAAATTGTATTTTTTTTATTTTCCGAAAGTATAAAGTTTATTTTATTCAAAATATAACATTTGTCATATTCTAAGAAATAAATAGTGCTAATAAATTCTGAGACTAGAAAATTAGCTAAATAAATTACTGAAGATTTGATGAAAGACTTTACTTAAATAGATTAACTAATTAGATTTCATCTAAATTGCAAGAATAAATATACTTGCAATTGTTGTGAATAATGTGGTCTAATTCTAATAAAGAAGCCAACACGAGTTGAGAATAGTTTTGAGAGGCATTTCTAAAGCCACCTGCTTCAGTTTTCCATAAGGAGGTAATTAAATCCATATTTCCTTCCTGAGGATTAATAATTTCCATAACTTTTCTAACATTTCCTGCTCCTGCGTGATAAACATGCATTACCATTAAGCGATACCACATATCTGTTGGATTGTAGTTGATGCAATAATCATCTAAAATTTTATTCAATTCTGGAATACAAATGGTACGAATTAATTTAGCTGCTGCCCAAGCAGATTTATCAAAATCTTTACGTTCATCTTCATATCTGTTTACTTTTAATCCTAAATTAATAGCTACTTTTTTCATGATTTGAAAAGAACCATAAGCACCAACATTAGATTTTTGTAAAGCATTTGGACTTTCTATTAATAAAATTGCTTGAGCGTAGAAAGGGTCTACTTTGTTGTCGTTAAAAATTTCTATTCCTCTACTAATCGTTGGTATTACATTTTCGAAATCATAGAAAAATTTTTTACCGCTGGTTACAAAAACCCTAGTTTCAATTGGCAAGTTGTAGTAGGTTCTTACACTGTCCCTATAACAATCCTTATAAGAATCGGACAGCTTATTCCATTCTGATAAAGAAACTTTTTTAATAATTTGACGAGTACACCCAATATTAATAAGTGCAGAATCGGCACTCATGGTCATCAATGTTCTCCAAAACTTTGGTTGTTCCAACGTATCCCACCCTCCTGAGTATATTTGTTTGTTTTGAACGAATTGATAGTACAACGAATCGTGTAACCCTGCTACTTCAACAACTAAAGAGTTATTTTGCTCTTGAGCTTGAATTAAACTATTAAAAAGTAGAAAAATAGTTAGACTGATATTTTTAAAATTCATTAGCATATACCAAAGAAAACGAGTATTTAGCGAATTTGTTACATTTTGCAAAGCATTTGTTAACATTTGTATGTTAAACTCGAGTTGATTTTGTTAAGTAAATAGTTTTTATTCCAAAGAATTAATCTTTTTTAACCAACATCAACAAATCGTTTTCTAAAGCAGAATAGCCTTGGTCGTAACAGAAATAATAAACTTTACCTGCTTTTGTAGTGTATATTTCGGTGATGTAATTAAAGTTAAATCCTTTTGCATCTAATTTCTGTTTACTTATTGTACCTTTTCCATTAGGGTTTAATTCTTCTAATATTCGCCAATTTTTTCGTAATCGATTGTTGACATTACGAATTAAATTTTTACCATCTTTATTTATTTTATTGTTGTATGCATTGCGACATGCATCCGAACAAAATTTTTTATCTACTCTTCCCTTTAGTGATTCTCCACACTCTAAACACGCTTTTTTATCCATAATTTCTATTTTTACCACCCAAATATACAAAAAATTATCCGTTTACAAACGTTTACAAACAACTATAAACGATAGTAATTGCTTAACTACCGAATGTACTGTTTTTAAGCTCTTTACTTTGCCTCAACAAATCTGAACGAATCAGGTTTAACAATTAAAACTTTTATATCATGAACAATTTAAGAAACAAAGTACAGTTAATCGGGCACTTAGGTAACAATCCTGAAATCGTTAACTTAGAAAAAGGAAAAAAATTAGCAAAATTCTCTATTGCTACTAATGAATCTTACAAAAATGCTAAAGGAGAAACTATTAAGGATACACAATGGCACAACGTAGTAGATTGGGGAAAAACTGCCGAGATTATCGAAAAGTACTTACAAAAAGGCAATGAAGTTGCTATTGAAGGTAAAATAGTAAATAAAAACTACGACGACAAAGAAGGTAAAAAACACTACGTTACCGAAATAGTTGTTAACGAACTATTAATGTTAGGTGGAAAGAAATAACACTTTTAACTAATTGGAAAAGCCACTGAAATTCAGTGGCTTTTTTTATTTAACCCATCATTACTGCTAATAATATCATTTCAGCAATAAAAACAAGACTGCTTAAAATAATTCCAATTATGGCAAAACCTTTTCCTGAATATTTTTCAGGATATTTTATTATTTGATTTAACCCTATTAATCCCCAAATTAATGATATTGGTGCTATTGGAAAGGCTATAATTGGTGCAAAAACTGAAATAACGGCATTAAAATTTAGCACTCTTTCTTTAGGAGGTGGATTCATAAATATAGTATCAGGGATAGAAAAAATACTGTTTAGCTGTAATGCTTCAGTAGGAATAAAATGATTTAGATTTGGTGAATTTTCCACCTCCACCTTATTTATTTCAGTCATCTTATTACTTAAATCTTCTAAAATGATGTTATTGGATTTTACATCAATGATATTTTGATTAGATGAAGCATAAATCTCCTCAGAGTCATTCTCTTTAATTATAAAAGCAGTACTTTTTTCTTTAAAAGCAATATTAGCTTCAATCTTATACTCTTTATGCTTATATTTTTTTAAATATTTCTTTTTTGAGAAAAGACATAAAATGTCATTTTCAGAACTACAGGAAACAGGTAGCTGACTCATTATAAACAAACCAACTAATGTAAATAATTTTATTTTTTTATGCAGCAGCAATAAGGAGAAGTAGATATACAAGAAAGAGTAAAGATATCATAATACCAGCAATTGCCCACCCTTTTCCTTTAAATTTTTCAGGATTAGAAGCAATTGCAATAATACCAATTATACCAAAAACGACGCCTCCAATAACGAAACCAATCAATCCTGAAACAAAACTTGCTATTGCTGCCCAATGTACCTTTTTAACAACAAGTTGTTTTTCATATACATGATATATAGTATCAGGTGGAGAAATCATTTTATTATTTTGATTGACCATAGTTTGAGTAAATAAACTCAACTCAGAATAATTACTAGATGGCTCTTTAATTTTTTTAACTTGTGCTACTTGCTCTTTATTTAATTCTAAAGCTACTGAATTGTCTGTAGCAACAATTTCATCTAATTGATAATTGGTTAGATTGCTAGTTGTTGAAGCCAACTCAGTAGTTGAGTTTTTACCATCACTTGCTTGATATTTAATATTTTTTTCTTTAAAATTTTTGAGGTACTTTCTTTTAGAAAACTGACTTAATACGTCATTTTCTGAACTACAAGAAACAAAAAAAAGATTTACTAAAAATATTCCAACTAGTCCAATTATTATTTTTTTCATTTTGTGAAATTTTGTATTTATCCCTGCGTATATATATATATATATATATTGGCAAAAAATATCAATAAAAAAAATAGTTTAAGAGTTATTTTTTATTACTTAAAATTTTCTAAACCATTGCAGCATAGGAATAGGAATTGGCACCATTTCTCCATTACCATAAGCCCCTGCAAAACCAAATTGAAAAGCAGAATTATTATTTCCTTGAACACGTATTCCTGGAAGAAAAACTATGAGTGGGCTTCTTTTAGTAACAACAGTAGAGGTGTTGGTAATGTTATCGTAAATATAAGTTGAATAGAAAATATTAGGCACTATAAAAGAATCAAAAACAATGCTCACTTTTTTACCAATTTTAGCCATACCTGCGACAGAAAAAAGAGCCTTACCTTCCGATTTATTGTCATAAGCCACAACACCGTATCCACCAGAAAAGTTAATGTTTGCTCTTCTGTTACCAATTGTTAAAGCTCCAAAAGGCAATGCAATGGCAACATCTGGAGCAGCCCAAGAGCCTGTTCCTAATAATGTACCAACTCCAACGCTAGTGGTTTCGGTAAGTTTAATGCTATATTTTGCAGTTCCAATTACTGGCATACCAACCCAAGAAGTCATAATTCCTAATCCTAAATTTTCTCCAACTCCAAACTGAACTTCTGGTCCATATAAACTCCATAATACATAGTTTTCTCCTTTTTTAATTGGCAAGGCGTTGGTGGTTATAAAATATCTTGTAGAAAAAACTTCTTCAGGAATATAGTTTCCTTTTATGGTCATCTCATTCGGATTAACTTCTTTCATTTCCTTTATTTCATATTTAGGAATAGAAACTTGTCCCCTATCTCTAGTGTTGATTAAAACTTCCTTTGCGTTTTGAGAAATTATTGTTCCAATAAACTCTCCTCCGCTGTTAGTAATTATATAAAAAAAAGTGGTAGAAGAATCTCTATCGGCTTGTGCAACCACTTTATTGATACTAAAACTAACTACCAATAAAGTTAAAAAGATTAATTTACTAATTGTTTTCATAATAAATAGTGAATAGCGATTAAACTGACACTCCGCCAAAACATACTAAAAAGGCAAAAATGATTCCTGGAATCCAAAATATAAAAGTTAAAAGTAAATCCACCCAAAAGTTGGCAGTTACCGTATCTTCATAAACGATAACACCAATGGGTGGAAGAAAAATACACAAAATAGCAATTAACACTTCACTGGTTTTATTACTACTGATATGATTTTTTTGAGCAATATTATTATCAGTATTTTTCGTCTCCATATTAGTAAATTCGATTTTTCTATTAACCCTGTTAAACGCCGTATAATCTTTTATAGCTTCTTTCACTTGTTTTAATTGTTCAATTTTTTCAGCTGGTAATTCAATATTATTTGAATTAGCTACTTCTTCTACTTCACTTACTTCAAAATTGGTTGATTCAATTGCTATTGTTGCATATTCTTCTTCAGAAATTGCCTCATTCGTGTTATTGTCATACTTATTAATAACATCATTCTGCTTCATATTTTTATCATCAAATTTTTTCAGGTATTTTCTTTTAGAAAACTGGCTTAGAATATCATTTTCTGAGCTACAAGAAACAAACAATTGGCTTGCAAAAAACAAGCTGATTACTACAACTACTATTTTTTTCATTTTATTCGATTTTAATTTAAGTTAAAATTAAGCCAAGCAATTTTAACTCACAAAACTTTATAACAACACTTATTAACAAAATCAACTTTAAAAAGTAATTTCGCCAAGTTATGAGTTTAGTGCAAGAAATAAGTAAAAGAAGAACCTTTGGTATCATTAGTCATCCCGATGCTGGAAAAACAACCTTAACCGAAAAGTTGTTATTATTTGGTGGTGCTATTCAAACTGCAGGTGCAGTAAAATCTAACAAAATAAAAAAAGCTGCCACTTCCGATTTTATGGAAATTGAAAAACAAAGAGGAATTTCTGTAGCAACTTCGGTGATGGCTTTTAATTATAAAAATGTAAAAATTAACATTTTAGATACTCCCGGGCACAAAGATTTTGCAGAAGATACTTATCGAACATTAACAGCAGTTGATAGCGTAATTTTGGTAATAGATTGTGCCAACGGTGTTGAAACTCAAACTAAAAAGTTAATGGAAGTGTGTAGGATGAGAAATACTCCTGTTATTGTATTTATCAATAAAATGGATAGAGAAGGACGAGATCCTTATGATTTATTGGATGAGATAGAAAATACCCTTAACATTAAAGTTCGTCCTTTAAGCTGGCCCATTGGAATTGGAAGTAGTTTTAAAGGGGTTTATAACATTTATGAGAAAAGTCTTAATTTATTTGATTCTAATAAAACAAAAGTAGAAAGAGACATCGTTTCGATTAAAGATTTAAACGACCCAACACTTGATAACTTATTAGGAAACGCTTCAGAAAAATTAAGAGAAGATATTGAATTAATTGAAGGAGTTTATGATGAATTTGATGTGGAAAAATACAAATCGGGCAAACTGGCTCCTGTGTTTTTCGGAAGTGCTTTGAATAATTTTGGTGTTCAGGAATTGTTAGACACGTTTATTACTATTGCTCCTTTTCCAAAAGGGAGAGAAACCAATTTAAGGTTGGTAGCACCTACCGAAAATAAATTGAGCGGCTTTGTATTTAAAATTCATGCCAATTTAGACCCCAACCATAGAGATAGAATAGCTTTTTTACGCATTTGTTCTGGCAAGTTTGAGCGAAATAAATTTTATTACCATGTTCGAAATGAGAAAAAAATAAAATTTAGCAACCCTACCAGCTTTATGGCTCAAGATAAAAGTGTAATTGATGAAGCTTTTCCTGGTGATGTTATTGGTTTGTACGATACTGGAATATTTAAAATTGGAGACACACTCACCGAAGGTGAAATAATGCAATTTAAAGGTATTCCTAGCTTTTCACCCGAAATTTTTAAAGAGTTGATTAATAAAGACCCGATGAAAACCAAACAATTGGAAAAAGGAATACAGCAATTAACTGATGAGGGTGTTGCCCAATTGTTTATCCAACAACCAGGTAACCGTAAAATTGTGGGTACAGTTGGTGAACTGCAATTTGAAGTGATACAATATCGTTTATTGCACGAATATGCGGCTTCTGCAGAGTTTCAACCTAAAGCATTGTACAAAGCTTGTTGGATGACCACCAACGACGAAACCAAACTAGAAAATTTTATTGCCAGAAAAGCCCAAAACATTGCAAAAGATAAAGACAACAACTATGTGTTTTTAGCTCAAACAAAATTTTTATTAGAAAGTGCCGAAAAAGATTATCCCGAAATTACATTTCACACTACTTCAGAGTTTAAAAGGGTTTTAGTTGAAGGTTAATGCAAGCAATTGTTTTTTATATATCACTTCCTTTAATTTATTTACTCTCCATCCTACCCTTTTGGTTGTTGTATCGAATTTCTGATTTTATCAATTTTATATTGTTTACTTTGATTGGGTATAGGAAAGAAGTAATCATTACCAATTTAAAAAAATCCTTTCCAGAAAAATCAGTACAAGAAATTAAAAAAATTCAAAAAGATTTTCATCGATTTTTTTGCGATTTGATAGTAGAAACCATCAAAACACTCACCATTACCAAAAAGGAAGCGGCTAAAAGATGCCGGTTGAAAGATATAACACTTTTAAATAAACTGTACGACGAAAAAAAGAAGGTGATTTTTGTATTGGGACATTATGGCAACTGGGAATTAGGTGGTGCTGCAATGAGTAGCATGAGTAATTACCAATTGTATGTTATTTATCGACCGCTTTCTAATCGTTATTTCGACCAGTTAATAATAAAAATGAGAACGCACTTAGGCACTAAATTAATCTCCATGAATGATACTTTTAAAAAAATGGTGAGTTTACGGAATAGTGATGAAATAAGTGCCACAGCTTTTATTGCCGACCAAGCTCCAACACCAGAAAATTCGTATTGGACAACCTTTTTAAACCAAGAAACAGCCGTTTTTTGGGGAACGGAAATTATTGCCAGCAAATTAGATTACCCGATAGTTTACATTACTATTTCTCAACAAAAAAGAGGGTATTACGAAATGGCTACCGAATTGCTTTGTGAAAATCCTGCAGTCACTAAAAAAGGAGAAATTTCTGAGAAACATACCAAAAGATTAGAACAAGATATTATTAAACAACCCGAATTATGGTTATGGTCGCATAAAAGATGGAAACACAGAAAGCCAATGAATTAATGTGAAGGGACAAGAGACAAGGGAAGGTGAAAGTGAATTGATTTTTAGTTAATTCTGAACTCTAAACTACCAACTCTAAACTCTCAAAACTTCCTCCAATCCTTGATGATATTCTTGAAAAGTATTCAAGTTGTTATGAGAGCCATTCTTGATGGTGAATAATTTTATGTTATCAGCCAATTTCACTAATCGTTCACTAGCGTTATAAGGTATTGTTTCATCTTCAGTTCCGTGAAATAAATAAGTAGGAATCTTAATTTGTGGCAGCCATTTGTTTATTCTAAATTGATAATGGAGTAAAATTGAAGTAGGTAAATAAGGGTAATGGTATTTAGAAACATCGTAAAAATTGTAATAAGGAGTTTCTAATAGCAGCATTTTTGGATTTTTTTTATTCGCCAATTTAGTTGCAATGCCTGTTCCTAAAGACATTCCATATAAAATTAGCTCGCTCTCTTTGTATTTTTTAAGTAATTTTTTATAAATCATTGATGCATCATTATAAAGCATTTTCTCATTTTTAATTTTACCAGTACTTTTTCCATAACCTCGGTAATCATACATCAATACATCATAACCTAATCGAGTAAAGTCGGTAGCTCTAATTCCCCAACTTTCAATATTTCCTTCATTACCATGGTGATAATAAATTAATCCTTTCGAATTTTTAGCTTTAAATAAGATAGCACTAATAGAGCAACCATCTTGAGTCGCATAAGTTATTTCTTCAAATTCGTTAGGAAACTTAAATTGATACTTGTCAGAAAGTTTTTCGGGATGAAAAATTAAATGCTCCTGAAATATATATATAGCAATGCCTAATCCAGCTAATATGGCTGGAATAATGATGATGATATAAATAATAAATTTTAACACGTTAAAAGATTGTTAAAATGAATTTTTGGTTACTCTATTCATCAAATATAATAGTAAATTTGATTTTCTTAAACGGAATCAAAATTATGAAGAAAATTTTAGTTGTACTGCTTATACTTTGCTTTTCTTTAGCTGGGTTTTCTCAAAACAAAGGCTATAAAATTAAAATGGAAATAAAAGGGTTAAAAGATTCTACTTGTTTCCTTATTAACTATTTTGGAATTCAACGATTTTATAAAGATACTGCTCAGTTTAATAAAGATGGTGTAGTTATTTTTTCTGGTAAAGAACAGTTGCATGGTGGTATTTATGGTGTTTATACCAGCGGAAAATTGTTATTTGAAATTGTCTGTAACAATGAAGAATATATTGATTTAAAAACCGACACTTCAGATTACATTATGCACATGGAGGTAAAAAAATCGGAAGAAAATAAGGTGTTTTTTGATCACCTAAAATTTATTACTGAAAAACAAAGATCATCACAAGATTTAAGAAATAAAGCTAATTCTAAAGAATTGCCTGAAAACGAAAAAAAAGTAGTGAACGAAAAATTAGCTGAGATAGGGAAAGAAATAAATAAATACAGGTTAGATATTATAGACAAATACCCGAACTTGTTCGTTGCTGTTATTTTTAAAACCATGAAAGAAGCAGAAACTCCTGAATTTGAAACTATTAAAAATGATTCTTTAAAACGATTAATGAAATACGAATATGTTAAAACACATTTTTTTGATGAAGTAGATTTTTCAGATGCTCGGATTAATTACACGCCTCTTTACCACAACAAAATTGAAAAATATTTTAAAAGTATCGTTTACCCTATTCCAGATTCAATCATTAAGGAGGTAGATGTGATTATTAACAAAGCAAAAGCCAATGATGATATTTTTAAATACACTGTTCATTATTTATTGAGCGATTATGAAAAGTCGAAAATAATGGGAATGGATGGCGTTTTTGCTCACATTGGTTTAAATTATTATACCCACAAATTAGCTTTTTGGGCAGATTCTACTCAAATAGAAAAGGTGCAAGAACGGGCACGGAAATTATCGCCATTGCTTCTTGGAAAACCAGCAATCAATATCAGTTTGTTAGACACTGGTAATAATTGGATGAGTCTTTATAAAGTGCCAACAACTTATACAGTGCTTGTTTTTTGGGACCCAGAATGCGGTCATTGTAAAAAAGAATTACCAAAGTTAGCTCACCTTTACGATTCGTTAAAAACACACCTGGATATTAGTGTTTTTGCTGTTAGCTCCGACCATAATGAAGCATGGAAAAAATTTATAAGAGAACACCATTTAGATTTTATTAATGTTGCTGTTCCCACTGAGGTTTATAAAGATCAACAATTAGCCACAGAATATATTATTAAAGGTTATACCGATTTAAAAAGCATGAATTACCAAACCACTTATGACATTACAACTACACCACAAATCTATTTATTGGACAAAACAAAAAAGATATTAGCTAAAAAATTAGATACAGACCTCCTTCAACTCGTTTTAAAAAAAGAAGAGGAAAAAAAGAAGAAATTAGTTCATTAATTTTCCTATGAAACGTTTTGTTCCTGCGTTATCAATAATTTTATTAGGCATTATCGTTGCTTATCTGATTATTGATCAACCTAAAATTCTTAAAGTTTACAACCCAATTGATGTTAATCAAGAGCTAGTGGATGAATCTGTTAGAAATGTAGATAAATTTCATAGAGTAGGTTCTTTTAAATTAACAGATCAAGATGGAAATGAGGTTACCGAAGATTCTTTTGCAGCTAAAATATATGTAACTGACTTCTTTTTTGTAACCTGCCCAACTATTTGTCCTAAAATGGCGGCACAAATGAATCGGGTTTACGATGAGTTTAAAGAAAACAATACGGTTATGTTATTATCTCACACTGTTATGCCAGTTGCAGATTCCGTTCCTGTTTTAAAAGAATATGCTAAAAAATTGGGTGTATCTTCCGAAAAGTGGAAATTTGTAACCGGAGATAAACCACAAATATATAACTTAGCACGAAAAACTTATTTTGCTGCAATTACAAAAGGAGATGGTGGTGTTGATGATTTTGTGCATACAGAAAATTTTGTGTTAGTGGATAAAGAAAAAAGGTTAAGAGGATTTTACGATGGAACATCAGAAAAAGAGGTGGACAGACTAATTGCTGATATTTATTCGTTATTAGAAGAATATAAGGATAATTAGATAATGAAATAATTGATAAATAATGACGAAATTTTTTTTAAAGTTAACTTTAATAGCATTTTTAATACTCACATTATTTTCTTGTAATAAGAGAATTGACCAAGGCTCTATGTTTCATGGAAGAGCCCACAAAACAAAAGGTAAAGGTATTTATGATGCTGGATTAAATTCTAAAAAGCCCATTAGTGTGCAAACTGCACAAGATTTAGATAAATTATCTAAAAATGACACCGACCCTAAAAAAGCAGCAAAAAAAGAAGTAAAAGCGTTAGAAAAGAAACAACGAGAGTCTCAAAAAGTTAGGGATAAATACAATAAAAAAAGACATGTAAAGGTTAAAACCACCAAAGGAAAACCAGAAGGAAAAAATTAGAAAATATACCATGGAACAGAAACAACAAACAAGTAAAGAATTTTGGATTAAAGCGTTTACAGCTTTTGTTGCAGCCATTGCAGCTTTAGTTGTTTATGATAAATTTATAAAACCTCGTTTAAAAAAATAAATGTGAGTTATAAATTTGGTTTTTTGATTACACACCCCTTGCCCCTCTTATTAGAGGGGAAGTAAAATGTTAATTTTTAGAACTCTCCTTTACTTTCTTCCTATTTCGGATATTCTATTCGAACATGGTAAATGTTCAACATTTTTTTAATGAACAAATTTTTAATGGTGGCAATATCGTTAAAAGTAATGTCGGTATTGATGTATTGATTTTCGTTGACTTGCGAAGTAATAATATTTTCTACCAGTTGGCTAATCGAATCCGTATTATAAAGTTTTAAACTTCTCGATGCCGCTTCAACAGAATCAGCCATCATTAATACTGCGGTTTCTTTTGAAAAAGGAATAGGTCCAGGATATTGAAACAAGTCAGCATTAATATCAATCTCGGGGTTTTCATTTTTAGACATCCTCAAAAAATACTGAGTTTTTGTTGTTCCGTGGTGAGTTCTAATAAAATCGATAATGTGCTCAGGTATTTTATTTGCTTTCGCTATCTCAATTCCTTTTATAACGTGATTGATGATGATGTCTGCACTTTCTTCAAAACTTAATTCATCATGTGGATTGATACCTGCAGTTTGGTTTTCAATAAAATAAGCTGGAGCAAACATTTTTCCAATATCGTGGTACAACGCTCCTGCTCTTACTAATAATGGATTTCCTCCTATTTCTCGAATGGCTTCTTCAGCTAAATTGGAGACTTGCAATGAATGTTGAAAAGTACCAGGTGCTTTTAAATTAAGTTCCCTTAATAAACTATTATTGGTATCTGATAATTCTAATAGTGTTACATCTGAAATGTAACCGAAAGTTTTTTCAAATAGATAAATTAAAGGATAAGTAATGATAGTAAATCCTGCGGCCATTGCAAACCAACCAAATTTACTCCAAACAATCGTGTTAATATTGCCTTCTTGCAAAAGAGATAATCCTAAATAGGAAAGAGAAAAAACAATGAAAATAATAAAACTAGTATAAAAAAGTTCAGATCGTTTATTTACGTTGAGTACGGTGAATATTGTAATTATTCCAGTTATGGATTCTAAAATAATAAACTCAAATGAATTAGGGACAATAAAACTGATTAATAATATAGTGATAATGAAGGTAAATAAAGCTAATCGATTACCAAAAAATGTTCTAATTAATAAAGGAATGATACAATAAGGAATAACATAAACGCTTATTTCTTTAAAATTGAGAATCAATACTGTAATTGCAACAAAACTGACCACAATAATGAATAAGAAACCAATATCCATGTTGTCGTTAAATACTTTAGCATTTACATTTTTTAGAAAAATAGATATGGCATAAAAAAGCAATATCACAATAATTAATTGACCTAAAATAATCCACAATGATTGATTGGAAGTACCAAGTTTAGATTCATATTCAATTTTTAATGATTGTAAAACAGCATATTTATCCTCTAAAACTAACTCGCCAGTTGAAATAATTTTTTCATTTTCATAAACGCCACCTTTCACTAAGGAAATATTATTGAATTCATTTTCTAAATCTTTTTGAGTCAACTCCTTATTAAATTTTATGTTTTGTTGAATAAAATTTTCGATACCCGACAATAAAAAATTAGCATTTTTTAATTTTTGTTTTTTTAAGTCATTGACAACAAAATCATAAGCCGATTTAATGGTATATAAATCTCCCATTTCCACTTCTTCCCCTACTTTATCTGCTCCCATTAATACAATGGTATAATTTTTATCTTTATCTTCTAGTTCATCAATTATTTCGATAACCCCAACAGCATATATTTCGTTTAGGTATTTAATTCCTTGTTGAATAATAATCTCCTTATCTTTTACATTTAAAGAATTGTTCTCCTTTTGATTTGCCCAATTTTTAAAATCATTAATCACTTTATCTTTTACCTTTTCATTACTGTTAAAGTATAAGATTTGGTTTTGTTGAATTTGAATTTTTTCGGTAGCAATTTCTTCTTTAGATTTATTAATAGCAAAATCAAAAGGAGCTAATAAATCTTCATGAACCCATGGTTTATTTTTCTGAAACTCATATTTAAACTTGCCTTCCTTTGGTAATAATAAGACCACTAGAATTATTGAAACAGAAAACAACAGAACTTTGAATATCAGTTCGTGCTTATCTCTAATTTGATTTAAAAATTGATTGATCATGTTTTAAAAATACCCGCTAAAATAGGATATTATCTGCAAAAATACAGAAATGAATACCAAATACGTTTTCAATTTTTTTTCTTAACCATTAGATTTTTTTTAAATTCTACTTATCAAATAACGATTTCAATTCTATTCAAAAAAAATTTAAACTGATTTGCATCATAGAAATAGAATTAATCTATTATTGTTGGTAAAAATCATTAAAATTAAATAGCTTAAATTGCTTCCTCTTAAACCAAATTATTACTTTCGTACCAATAAAATAAAAAAGTAAAAACTTAATAATATTATTATGAAAGAAGTATATATTATATCTGCAGTTAGGACTCCAATTGGTAGTTTTTTAGGAAGTTTATCAACTGTTACCGCTACTAAATTAGGTGCGACAGCTATAAAAGGAGCTATTAAAAAGGCTAACATTGACGTTGCTGTTGTTGATGAAGTTTTTATGGGAAATGTATTACAAGCAAACGTAGGGCAGGCACCTGCTCGACAAGCAGCATTATTTGCTGGATTAAAAACTAGTGTGCCTTGTACTACCATTAACAAAGTTTGTGCTTCTGGAATGAAAGCTGTAGCAATTGGAGCACAATCTATACTGCTTGGTGATAATGATTGTGTTGTTGTTGGAGGAATGGAAAATATGAGCATGGTACCACATTATATGAATGCAAGAAATGGTGTTAAATTAGGTGATATTAAAGTTATTGACGGTATGGTGAAAGACGGATTAACCGATGTTTATAATAATGTACACATGGGTGTTTGTGCTGAAAAATGTGCCAAAGAAAAACATATTTCGAGAGAGGAACAAGATAATTTTGCAATTGAATCCTATAAAAGATCAGCTAAAGCTTGGGACACTGGAAAATTTGATAACGAAATTGTTCCTGTTGAAGTACCACAACGAAAAGGCGATCCAATAATTGTTAATAAAGATGAGGAATATACCAATGTTAAAATGGAAAAAATTCCATCTTTAAGCCCTGTATTTGATAAAGATGGTACTATTACTGCTGCAAATGCATCAACATTAAACGATGGTGCTTCTGCATTAGTTTTAATGAGCAAAGAAAAAGCAACTGAATTAGGATTGAAACCAATTGCTAAAATTGTAAGTTATGCCGATGCAGCACAAGAACCTGAAAAATTTCCAACTGCACCTTCTCTTGCTATTAAAAAAGCATTAAATAAAGCTAATTTAACTGTTAATGATGTTGATTATTGGGAGTTAAACCAAGCATTTTCTGTTGTTGGTTTAGCAAATATAAAAGAATTAGGATTAAACCCTGAAAAAGTAGATGTTAATGGTGGTGCTGTAGCATTAGGACATCCTCTAGGAAGTTCTGGGGCTAGAATTATAGTAACATTAATTAACGTTTTAAAACAGAATAATGGAAAAATTGGCGGTGCTGGAATTTGTAATGGTGGCGGTGGTGCTGGTGCTATGATTATTGAAAATGTTAATTAGTCTCGATAGCTATTAGGAGTGAAAATTTGATAATTTATTACTTACTACTAATCTCTTACAACTATAAAAACTTTCAACTCTAAATCCTAAACTAAATTTGAAATACGGCATTTGTCATTTAAGTATTGTTCCATGTAGATTTGAACCTTCAGATAAAAGTGAAATGGTAACTCAACTCCTTTTTGGTGAAACAGTTAAGGTTTATGAAGAAAAAAAGGGAAGTTGGAAAAGAATAAAGACTGCTTTTGATAATTATGATTGTTGGGTAGATGAAAAACAAATCACTATTATTTCATCAGAAGAATTTGAGCACATGAACTCTTCTATTGTTACCAATGAGTTAGTTCATGTTGTTGTCAACAAAAAATCTAAGTTCATTATCCCTATTTTATTAGGAAGTACTTTACCCAATTTTACAAAAAAAACCTTAAAGTTTGGTGAACAAGAATTTAGTTTTGATGGACAAATCATTAATACGTCTAAAAAAATAGTAAAAAATAATTTAGTGGCAAATGCCATGATGTATATCAATGCTCCTTATTTATGGGGAGGTCGTTCTCCTTTTGGTATTGATTGCTCAGGTTTTACACAAATTATCTACAAATTAAATGGTTTTCAATTGCCTCGAGATGCTTCCCAGCAATCGGAAATAGGGCAAACGTTGAGTTTTGTAGAAGAATCGGAAAGTGGCGATTTGGCTTTTTTTGACAATGAAGAAGGGAATATCATTCATGTTGGAATTGTATTAGCCGACAATCGAATTATTCACGCTTCTGGTAAAGTTAGAATAGATAAACTTGACCACCAAGGTATTTTTAATGTGGATACTGGACTTTATACTCACCGATTAAGACTGATAAAGAAAATAATTTAACTTTTTTCTTAATCAGTATTCTCTTTTAATGAGAAGCCTCATCAGATTTTTTATTAAAAATTAAGATGGCTACTACTGCACCAATTATCACAATAGCCATAGTTATTGCTTGTACTAACTGTGTTTTTACAGTAATATCAAAATATGCCCATTGAAATGGCACCAAGATTAGAAAAGCAATAATTGCTAATGCTACTATTTTATTTTTTTTCATTTTATTTTATTTTATTTCATTTTTCTACTTTCATCTTTTTACACACCCCTAACCCCTCTTTTTAGAGGGGACAGCCAAACGCACATTGCCCTCTCCTTTCTATTATCTTATCTCAAATTTCTCATTTCATCTTTCTCATTTCATCATAATGTTCCTCTTTTTTCTTGCTCTCTTTCAATAGATTCAAATAAAGCTTTAAAATTACCAGCTCCAAAACCTCTAGCACCCATTCGCTGAATAATTTCAAAAAATAAGGTAGGTCTATCTTCTACTGGTTTGGTGAATATTTGTAATAAATATCCTTCTTCATCTGCATCAATCATAATACCAAGGCTTTTTAAAACCTCAATATCTTCTCCTAAAATGTGGTGATGTTTTTCTAACCTTAAAGGTACTGCTTTATAATATTCCTCTGGTGGTGTAGATAAAAACTCCACTCCTCTTTCTCGTAATTGTTTCACCGTAGTTATGATGTTATCAGTAGCAACTGCGAGGTGTTGTGCTCCTGGTCCTTCATAAAAATCGATGTATTCTTCAATTTGAGATTTTTTTGCCGCTTTTGCTGGTTCATTGATAGGAAATTTAATTCGTCCATTTCCATTACTCATTACCTTACTCATTAGAGCAGAGTATTCCGTATGAATTTGTTTATCGTCAAAAGTTAAAAAATTAACAAAACCCATCACCTCTTCATACCATTTTACCCACTGATTCATTTCTCCCCAACCCACATTTCCAACCATGTGGTCGATAAATTTCAATCCAACTGAAGTAGGGTTATAATCAGATTCCCATTTTTGGTAGCCTGGTAAAAAAAATCCGTTATAATTTTTTCGTTCTACAAAAATATGAACTGTTTCTCCGTAGGTATGGATTCCAGAACGAACTACTTCACCATATTCATCTTTTTCTGTAGTTGGTTCCATAAAAGATTTTGCACCTCTACTGGTAGTTTCTTTCCACGATTTTGTAGCATCTTCCACCCATAAAGCAATCACTTTTACTCCATCTCCATGTTTAGTTAAATGCTGATTAATAGGTGATTTAGAGTTTAAAGGCGTTGTTAACACCAATCGAATTTTATCTTGTTTTAACACATACGAAGCGTAATCTTTACAACCAGTTTCTAAACCTTTGTAAGCATGAGATTGAAAACCAAATGCTGTTTTGTAAAAGTGGGCTGCTTGTTTTGCATTACCAACGTATAACTCCACGTAATCGGTACCTAATAAAGGAAGAAAGTCTTGTGCTCCTTCAAATATTTTCTCTAATCCGTATTCTACGTTTTTTATTTGTTTCATTTCAAAAAATATTAATGATTCCATGATTTATAATAATCAGCTACCTGTAATTTCATAGCATCTTCAGTAATCATCATTGGACTAAAGGGATCTATCATCACCGCCAATTCTTCGGTTTCTTTTTTTCCAACACTTCTCTCAATGGCTCCAGGGTGCGGACCATGAGGTATTCCACCAGGATGTAAAGTGATTTGTCCTTTTTTAATGTTATTTCTACTCATAAAATCTCCATCCACATAATACAAAAGTTCCTCCGAATCGATGTTGCTGTGGTGGTAAGGAGATGGAATTGCTTGAGGATGGTAATCGTACATTCTTGGAACAAATGAACAGACTACAAAACCAGGCGCTTCCCATGTTTGGTGAGTTGGTGGTGGAAGATGAACTCTTCCTGTTATAGGTTCAAAATCAAAAATAGAAAACGCATAAGGATAATTAAACCCATCCCAACCAACTACATCAAAAGGATGATTCTCGTGTGTATATTCCCAAAGGATATTTTGTTTTTTTGATAAAATTTTAAATTGACCTTTTTCGTCGTGAGTTTCCAGATTTTCTGGCAATCTAAAATCTCGTTCACAAAAAGGGGAATGTTCTAATAGCTGGCCATAATTATTTCTGTATCGGCTAGGAGTTGTAATAGCTCCAACAGATTCAATAAACAATATTCTATTTTCTTTGGTATCAAAATCAATTTGGTAGGTAGTTCCTTTTGGAATGATTAAATAATCGCCATACTTAAAATTTAAATTGCCATACATCGTTCTTAGTTTTCCAGTACCTTGATGAATAAAAAGCATTTCATCTGAATCGCTATTTCTATAAAAATAATTTGCAGAAAACGATTTTGGTGCAGCTAAACCAATTTTTAAGTCGTTGTTAACAAAAAGAACTTTTCTACTTTCTAAATAATCTTCGGTTGCAGGTAAAGAAAAACCTTGAAAACTAAGTGCTTTCATGTTTTTTTCGATAGCAATTTTTGGGGTAATGTCTTTTATTTGCTTTATTTCACTAACAACTGTTGGGGGATAAAGATGGTAAATTAGAGACGACCTTCCAACAAAACCTGCTGTACCAAATAATTCTTCCTGATACAAACTCCCATCTTCTTTTTTAAAAGTGGTGTGTCGTTTATGAGGTATTTTACCTAATTGGTGATAACGTGACATTTGTTAAATGGTTATGGTCGATTGAATAATGAATTTAAAATTAACATTTCTCTTTCTATACAAGCTCTATTTTATGTTTTATAACACTTTTGATTAATTGCTTGTAAAAATACAAAATGAAAAGAAAGAAAAAATAAATTTAATAAATTATTCATTATCTTCAGCAAACCACTCTGCATAAGAGTTTGGAGTTTCTCTTAAAAATAAACTGTGTAATTGAATGTTTTTAGGTAGTTTAATTTGAATCAATTTTGCAAATTGAACCAACAGTTGCTCACAAGTGGGTTGAAAAGGAACAATAATCAATTTATTCATAAATTCATATTGAGTTTTATCAATGTTCATTTTTTTGTTGAGCACCAACGAATGGTCGTAAGGATGCACCACTTGTTCGTTCACAATGTTTTTAACGATGCCAAAATCAATCACCATTCCTTCATCCGAATCGGAAGTATTTTCTTTTACTTTTCCTTTAACGGTTACTTTTAGCTGATAGGAATGTCCGTGTATGTTTTTGCATGGACCATCGTAACCTAATAAGGCATGAGCCATTTCAAATTGAAACTCTTTGGTAATTCTAATAGTTGACATCGTATTAATTTAGGTTGCGAAATTAGTTATTGTTTTTAGTTTTACAACTTGCTTCCAATTACAATAACATCATCAATCTGTTCGAAATCTCCCATCCAGTTACTTAATGCTGTTTCTAATTTAATTTTCTGTTCTTCCATGGATAAGTCATTGATAGAAAGCAATAATTCTTTGAGTTGTTTGTACCTGAATTTTTTTCCTTTTTCACCACCAAATTGGTCGGCAAAACCATCTGAGAATAAATAGATAACATCTCCTTTACTTAATTGAAAGCTGTGTTTTGAAAAACTATTAGCACCTTCGGAATAATATCCAATTGGAAATCGATCTGCTTTTATTTCATACAACATCAAACCATTATTATCAATTATATTGGGTTTAATAGTTTCGCCATTCATCACTTCTAATTTGTTTTTAGAAATGATATATAAAGGGTTATAAGCACCAGCATATTCTAAAACATTTGTTTCTTTATCAAAAGAACACAACGCAATATCCATCCCATCCTTAATGGCATCAGAAGCTACCTCTTGCCTTAGCGTGTTGGCAACTCCTTTGTTTAATTCGTTTAAAATTTTATCTGGTTCAGTAG
This sequence comes from uncultured Methanosarcinales archaeon, assembly GCA_964359785.1. Classification (GTDB taxonomy): domain Archaea; phylum Nanobdellota; class Nanobdellia; order Woesearchaeales; family JAGWAF01; genus JACQSU01. The sequence continues at coordinate 37,895 of CAYHWL010000002.1, forward strand.
TTCCGTATTCACCAACAATTTTATCTAATAAGTTATACCCAACAATACTCATAAAAGCTCCAGGAACTCCATGTCCTGTGCAATCTACGGCAGCAAAAAGTGACTTGTTGTTTTTTTGAGCTAACCAATAAAAATCGCCCGAAACAATATCTTTTGGTCGAAACAAAACAAAAGTCTGAGCCAATTGTTTGGTAAACATTTCTCCTGATGGTAAAATGGCATCTTGTATTCTTTTTGCATAAGTAATACTATCAATGATGTCTTTATTTTTTCGTTCAATTTCTTTGCTCTGTTTCACCACTTCTGCAGTTCTTTCTTCCACTTTTTCTTCTAATATCCGCTTTTCTTTCAATAGGTTTCTTTCTCTCATTTTTACGAATAGAATTACTAATATAATGAGAATTATTCCACACAAAATTAGAAACCAAGGTCGTTGCCACAAGGGTGGGATGATGGAAAAACTATACGTAATAGGTTTGGAATTCCATATACCATTGTTATTACAAGCAATAACTTTAATTGTATATTTTCCAGGAGGAAGTGGTGAGTAGGTAACAAAAGTTTGTTGTGTAACTGGTCGCCAATCCTCTTCCAATCCTTCTAACATTACTTTGTAATAAACTTGGTTAGGGTCTGTTAAACAGATGCTTGAATAGTTAAAGATGATTGATTTTTCTTTGTAATTTAATTCGAGGTTATCAGACATTGGTCTATCTTCTAAGTTAACTCGTAATTGAGAAATTTGAGTGATTGGTTCGAGCGTATTCACTTTTTCATCTTTGATATTCAACTTCACAACTCCCTTAATTGTTCCAAACCACAAATTACCTTCGTTGTCTTTATAGGTAGCATTGTGTTTCGATTCAATTCCGATATAACCCATCTTCTCAGAAAAGGAATAAAATCTATTTTGGTGAACATCGTATTTGTTCAATCCTTTGTTGGTTCCTATCCATATATTTCCTTTTTCGTCCATATTTAACAAAGAAATGTAATCGGACAATAAACCGTTGTTGACGTTGTATTCTTTAATTATCTTTTTACCATCAAAAATGATAACTCCTTTACCTTCTGTTCCAATCCACAAATTCCCTATTTTATCTTCAATTATAGAGGTTGGAGTGATTTTTTCTTTTAAATCAATTTTAGAAATTTTAGAACCTACAATTTTTGTAATTCCTTTTCCTCTGGCACCTACCCAAACCACATTTTTAGCATCTGTAAAAATGGTAGTAATTTCATTTCCTGCTAATCCATTCGATTGAGTCAATCTGTCAACCAATTGATTGTTGATTTCATAATAAACTAAACCATCAGTTGTTCCCACCCATAAGTTATTGGTTTTGTCAACATCCAAAGCAGTAATTAAGAGCTGATTCATGTAGGAATTGACTCTAAAATTCATTTCAAATTTGTTACTCCTATTGTTAAATTGCATCACTCCTCCACCCCAAGTGCCTATCCAAATATCATTATTTTTATCTTTTTTAATAAAACGAACATCTTGGTAAGGCATTCCTTTTGCTTCCGAATAAGAGTTAATTAGTTTCGAATCTTTAAAAACAGAAATCCCTTCATTTGTTCCAAACCAATCTTGTCCTTTGTCATCTCTTAAAATTGCCCAAACTTGCTCATTGATGAGTCCATTTTGAATTCCATAAGAAACAAACTGGCTTCCTTTATAGATTAATAAACCATTTTCTTTTGTTCCTAACAATACATTTCCCTCTCTATCTTCCGAAATAAATCGGATGTTATTGTCAACTAATCCTTTTGCTTTATTGATGGTTGTTATTTTTGAGTTGTTAATGATGGACACTCCTCCGCCCCAAGTTCCTATCCAAATATTACTTTTAGTATCTTCATAAATAGTACTTACCCAGTTGGATGCCAAACCATCGCGGACATCATAAATTTTTAAATCGCCCGATGCTTTGTTGTAATGATACAAACCTCCATTGTAGGAACCAAACCATTGGTCTTGGTTTTTAGCTTCGTAGAGATAGGTAATTTGAAAGTAAGTAGGCAAGTTATTTACCTTATAAAAACTAAATGAATTTTTTTGATAATTGTAATTTTTAATACCAACATCAGTAATAAAATAAATGTTGCCATTTTGTATTTTAGTGATTTGAAAAACAACGTCACTCAGCCCTTCTTGACCTTTGTATTGCTTAAAACTAATCGATTTTTTAGTCGCCAAATAAGGGTCGGTAATTTTTATGACTCCATCGCCAAAAGAACTTACCCATAAATTCCCTTCATCATCTTCGGCAAACGAAGTAATATCGGCACTCATGCTTAATACAATTTCTATTTTATTATTTTTCCCGTCCGTACCAGCACGGGCGGACATTCTGGAAACACCACCATCAACGTGTCCTAACCAAAGTATTCCAGCAGAATCTATGTAAATAGTTTTTACTGCACCATCTGCTAACCCGTCTTCTGTGGTATAGTTGATAAATTCTTTTCCATCAAATCGGGATAAGCCACTTGCTGTTCCTAACCAGATGTATCCATTGTTATCTTGTACGATGGAATAAACACTGGATTGTGCCAAACCTTCTTTTACACTGTAATTATCAAAGTGATAGTTTTGGCTAAAAGAAAGATGATTTGACAATAAAAAAATAACCGACAAAGTAAATAACTTGTCGGTTAATAGCATTTTATAAAACTTCATAAATTCTTACTATTTCTTAATAAAGAAAAACGTACCATTTTCATCTTCTAAACCGGCAATTTTACCAAACTTAGGTTTTTGGTTAGAGCCATCTTTTGCCACAGCAGTGTTAACTTTAGAAACAACGGTTTCTATGGCAATGCAAGAGTTAGGATTACTGGATAAGGTGTTGGCAAATGTTTTAGTAAATTGAGAATTGTCGGAAGCTAACTCATATCCTGCAGAAGAAAAAACTTGAGAAGACTTAAATTTAGTGGCTTGCCAATCGTTGCAACTTCTATCTTCGGGTGTTGATCGCATTGCCTGATAAAAAGAGGGTCCAGATTCGCAAGCATCAGTAACCACTAACGTATGGGTAATTAATTTTGAATACGATTGCATGCTCGCCTTTAAATTGTTGATGTTAAAATAAGTAAACTCATCGTCTCTTTTGGCATCAATTGGAATCCAATAACCCGATTCGTTGATGAATTTTCCGTGACCTGCATACCAAACCAACAGGGAGTTGACTTGATTACTTTTTACTAAGTCTCTTAATTCGATTGAGAAAAACTTTTCTAATTGAGCTTTTGTCATGTCTTTTTTATGAACTACATTATGAATTTTATATTTAGCAAAAGCAGATTTCATCATGGTCACATCTTTTGTTGGTCCATCTAATGGAGCAAAAGATTTATAACTGGCGTTTTCAATAAAAATAATCCAAGTTTTACCCATTGGATTATCTGCTAACAAAGCTATGTTTTCTCTATTGATGGTGTATTTCTTTTCTACTTTATTGCAATATTGGTCAACAGCAGTAATGGTGAAACCATCCTTATTCTTAATAGTTATTGAAGCTGAAAATTTTGGATTGTTTTCATCTAACACAAAACTTGCTGTAGCTCCTTCTATCAATATGCTTTTAATAAAACTTTCGTCCTCAATTTTACCTTCTACATACAAAGTTGGGTCATCAGCATCTAAATAAACCATTCCATCATCCGAAGCTAATGGAGCCATTAGTTTAACGACTGGAGCGTTGATTTCAGTTTCTACAATTTTATACGTCCATGTTTCGGAGTTTTGATAAATATCAAATGCTGTTATGCTTAATTCTTTTAACTCTTGCATATTTATTTCTAACTCAAAAGTAGGATTTAACGTATCCTTATTAAACTTCGCATCTTGATTGTTTACCTTAATAAATTCGATTGCACTTTGATCTTTAATTTGACCTTTGATTGTGTACAACACTAAATTTTTTGAAACATTCACCACTCCTGCTTCTAATGAAACTGGGTCAATCATTACAATAGTTGGGTTATTGGTTTCTTTATTTAATTCATGCAATCTTTTTTTAGCTTCATCATACAATTGCATTGCTTTACCGTCATAAGGAGATAATTTTCGTAAAGCTTCATAATCTTTAATGGCAGATTTAAAATCAGACAAGGCTTCATAAGCTTTTGCACGTTGATAGTAAACAAAATAATCATCGCTTTTAATAGCAATTCCTTTGGTGTAATCGGCAATTGCATTTTGGAATTGTCCCAAATCTTCATACATTTTTCCTCTTAACAAATAGTATTCTAACAAATTGGGATGGTAAGAAATTATTTTAGAAATGTCGTCAACTGCTTTTTGAGGATTATGGTTGGTGGAATTAATTTCCGCTCTAACCATTAAGGCATGCACATTTTCTGGTTCTAATTCTAACGATTTATCTGCTGCTTCTATGGCTTTAGGGAAATCATTTAATTTCATGTTGACATGAGCCAATCCGATGTAGGCTCCAGCCATTTTTGGTGAATAAAATTTTGCTCTTCCAAAATTGTAAGCGGCTTCTTTATAAAGCATCATGCTATCTTGAGCCATTCCTAAGTTATAATAAGCTTCGCCAGTTTTAGTTTGAGTAACAGCAATTTCAGCAGTTTCTACAGCGTTTTTAAATTGTTTGATAGCGATACATGAATATACTTTGTAAGAATAAGCTTCTGACAATTTTTTATCAAAATCTATCGCTAAATTTAAAGCAGCCAAAGCATCTTCAAACTTTCCAAATTTATAAAAAGCCCTTCCTAAATTTAAATGGTATTCTCCCTCTTTTGGTTTAACGGTAATTGCTTTTTTGTAGTCAATAATGGCTTTTTCAAAATCATTAGTTGCCTCGTAGGATAAACCTCTTAGCGATAAAGCTCTATCATGGTCATTTTTTATTTCTAACACTTTAGTAAATTGTTCAATGGCAGCAGCGTAATCTTTATTGGTATAATGATTTTCACCATTTTTAAAATTTTGAAAGTACGCTTGGGAGAAAATACTTCCATTTAGAACAATGAATAGGGATAAGATTAGTAACTTTTTCATATTTTATATTTTATATAAATAACTCATTATCAGTCAATCGATAAAATTAAGAAATATTTCGATGACTAGTTATTTTTATACCCACAAAAGTTTATTTTTTTCAACAAAAAAATGAATTAAACGAGCCTGTTTCATCAGCAATTTTAGTAAATTCGCTTTCTTAAAACGGTTGAAGTTGTTAAAAAAAGATAAAATAAAAATCTTCGTTGTTGCTATTTTGGTAGTGTTATTAATCACTTCTTACATTATTGTTGGAAAAGATTCTGTGGTCATGAAATATGTGAGTGGTTTTTGTTTACTAGCTTGGATAGCTACAATGGTTATTACTAATAAAAAATACAAATAAGATGTTTGGAAATATGTTTAATAAAAATATGATGGAAAAGATGCGGGTGCAAATGGAGGAAATAAAAATAAAACTAAATAACATTAGTGTGCTTGGTGCTACCGATAACATTAAAGTTGTTGCCAACGGAAATCGTTTATTAACTAGCGTTGAAATTGATGCTGATTTTTTTAAAACTGCCAACAAAAAACAAGTAGAAGAATTAATTGTGATTGCAGCTAACCGAGCATTAGAACAAGCCGAAAGGGTTGAAAAAAGTGAAATGAGTCATGCTGCAATGGGAATGCTACCTAGTTTAGGGTAAATTAATTTAGAGTTTAGAAGTCCCCGTTCACTTGTCCCGTTCATTTGTCCCCTATCCCTTTCCCTTGTCCCTTTCTACTTAACAGCAACCGATTCATAATTAATAACAGGGTTAGCGTACATCTGCAAAAACAATTGTCTTGCTTTTTCGTTACCCGAAAAATTAGCTAATTTTTTGTTCATGTAATCAATAAATTGCTGTTTGCTTTCGGGAGTATATTTGGCAGCATATTTATTTGAATTGTTTAATAAATCATAAGCTACATAGTTAGAATTCCAAAGTCGATAATTGGTATAAATTTCTCTATCTATCACTTCAGCAATATTTTTTAGCAATTCATTTTTGTTGGTGATGTGACTAAATTTTTTTATCTCCTCATTAATAGGAATGCCAAATTGAACGTGCACATGTCCCTTTTTACCCTGCACTCCTAAAATCATACTAATTTCGTCTTCTCCTTCTTTTTTTACATATTCTTTTCCCTCTGATTTATTGAGTAGCTCAGGAATTTTTAATGCATCGCAAGGATCTAATTCATAGGAAATACTAACAGGAGTAATGTTTAAACTTATTAAATGATTTAATAAATTATCGTTAATGGATAATCCAAGCATTTTTAATACCCCAGGATTGGTTTTATCACAGCCATCTTTTGCTCTTCCTTCTCTTTGGGCAATCCAAATGGATTGTTTTTTATCTTTTAGCGTGTGATTAATATAGGTAGAGAGGTATTTTGATGCTTCTAAAATCTCTTGTTTAGGAATATTTCGTTTAACAATAAAACTCTTATTAATTCGAACCAAATCCTTAATCCATGGTTTTGCTAACAAGTTGCTTCCTATAGCTATTTCACAAGTATCGTAATCGTTAATATTTAAACAAAAATTAACCAGTGCTGAGTCGGAAACAATATCTCTATGATTAGAGATTAATACATAGGGAGTGTGCTTATCTAAGCGTTGAAAACCGTCATAAGTAAATCCTTCTGATGAAGAGTTAATTAAACTTTGTATTATTCGACAAACCATTTTGCTTTGAAACTCTCGAATGGTATGAAATGAAAGTAATATTTCTTTAATTTCTGTCGGAGATAATTCAGGTAAATATAGCTGAATAGCTTTCATCAATTGGTCAACTTCTACCAACTTTTTAATTACCGATTGGTATTCAATGTCGTAATATGGTCTTATATCGTCGAAATCCAAATTTTGTTTTTTTGTTCAAAAATAGAAAAAAATTAAAACTGAACTTCTACAGTTATTTTTTCTTTATTATTTCTTAATATGGTAACGGTTGTTTTATCTCCTTTTTTAAATTGACTTAAACTTTTCACGTAATCCATCATCGTTTTAATGGGTATATCACCCATTACCGTTACCACATCTCCTTTTTGAATTCCTGCCAATTGAGCGGGTTGATTTTCTTTTACACCATCAATTCTCATCCCTTCCCCTTCAAACATATAATCTGGAATAACTCCTAAAGTTACTGAATATTTAGGGGCTTTTTCACTCTCCTCATCCTTGGTTTTAGTAAATGCTAATTTATCTGAACCATCTAAATCTGAAATAACTACATCTATTAAATTAATGATGGAAGCCATTCCCTCCACATTTACTTTATCCGCATCGTCGGTGGGTTTGTGGTAATCGTCGTGCTGACCAGTAAAAAAATGAAGTACAGGAATATCCTGTAAATAAAACGACATGTGATCGGATGGACCTACTCCACTTTCTTTTTTAATTAAATGAAATTTTCCTGCTATGTTTTTATCTAACTCCTCGTTCCAAACTGGAGAAGTTCCTGTTCCATAAACCAATAATTTCATGTCAGGTGCTAATCTTCCAACCATATCTAAATTAATCATGTAGTTAATGGTGGAGAGTTCGATAGTTGGGTGTTTTACAAACCAACCAGAACCCCATAAGCCTTTTTCTTCACCAGAGAATGCAATAAAAAGGTAATTGTTGCCTTTATTTTTTTCTTTTAGAATTCTTGCCAATTGAATGATAGATGCAACTCCACTTGCATTATCATCAGCACCATTATGAATAGAATCGTTACCAGTGTAAAGCGAACCTTCGTCGCCAAAACCTAAATGGTCGTAATGTGCTCCAATAACTATCGTTTTTGTTGCATTGTTATCGATATAACCAATAATGTTTCTACCAGTTATTGCTTTGGTGGTATCTACTTTTACTCGTGAATGTGGACTATATTTTGGTTTTACCGAGAACTCTTGTAAATATCCATTTTCGCCTTTAGGTAGCAACCCCAACTCATAAAACTTTCCCATAATATAACCCGCAGCCAATAATTCGCCTTTTGTTCCAGTGTTTCTTCCTTCTAAAACATCGCTCGCTAAAAAGGTAACATCTTTTTTAAGTTCGTTATTAACATTGATTTGGGAGGCTACTATTCCTGCATATCCAAGTAGTATAAAAGCAACTATAATTTTCATTCTTATTATTTTTTGTTTGCCCAAAATTACTTTTATTTTTTTAGAAAAATTTATAGTGTAAACCTTAATTCTTAATCAAGAATAAATACTTTTGTCCCCATGAAAAAAATAATATTTACAATTGTTACCACTTCCCTTATTATTGCTTGCAATTCGAATGAGGAAAAAATAGCTGAACAACCAAAAGTTGACCAAACTTCTGGTGCCACCAAAAAATCGGCTATTCATTATCCAGAAGAAAAACATTTAAAAAATGTGAAACAAATTACTTTTGGTGGCGATAATGCTGAAGCATACTTTAGTTTTGATAATCAACAGTTGGTCGTGCAAATTAAAAATGAAGCTTGGGGAATTGCTTGTGACCAAATATTTTTATTGGATGTTGATTCTACCTACAAACACAGCCGTCCAAAAATGATAAGTACTGGCAAAGGAAAAACAACCTGTTCCTACTTTTTAAAAGGCGATACTACATTTGTTTATGCCAGCACACACTTAGCTGATGCAAATTGTCCTTCAACACCCGAAAAAAGAGCTGACGGAAAATATGTGTGGCCTATTTATGAAAGTTTCGACATTTTTGTTGCCGATTTAAATGGTAAAATCTTAAAGCAATTAACCAACACGCCCGGTTATGATGCAGAACCAACCGTTTCGCCAAAAGGTGATAAAATAGTTTTTACCTCCATCCGTTCTGGTGATTTAGAACTTTTTACCATGAATATTGATGGTTCTGAAGTGAAACAATTAACAAGTGGTTTAGGTTATGATGGTGGAGCTTTTTTTTCACCCAATGGCGAAAAAATTATTTTTAGAGCTTCTCGTCCAAAAACTGACGAAGAAATTAAAAATTACAAAAAATTATTGGCAGAAGGTTTGGTACAACCTACCGAAATGGAATTATTTACTTGCAATGTGGATGGAAGCGACCTCAAACAACTTACCAACTTAGGTGGTGCCAATTGGGCTCCTTTCTTTCATCCTTCTGGCAAAAAAATACTTTTTTCGTCCAATCATACTTCTAAAAAAGGATATCCTTTTAATTTGTTTTTAATTAACTTGGATGGTTCTGGATTAGAACAAGTAACCTATGATGGTGTTTTTGATGCTTTTCCGATGTTTAGCAGCGATGGTAAAAAATTGGTTTTTAGCAGCAACCGAAACAATGGCGGCAACCACGATACCAACTTGTTTATTGCCGATTGGGAAGATTGATTTTTTGACTATTCGATACTTGTTTTTATATCAATACCCCTCTTAAAACAATTCTAATAAAATCTGTTTTCTGCTATTTTTTTACTTTTTTGAAGTTTGTGCTACGATTACTGCTGTCATAGGCTGTCGTTCTTGTCTGTCGTGTCGTTGGCGCTTTGGCTATTGTGTCGGCCTATTCTTTTTAAAGTTCTCTGCTTGTTCAACTATTTCTACATATACTTCATCAGGCTTACGAGTAATCGAAATACCTAAGTGATGGGGAAATCCTTCTTGCCCCAACAATTCGGTAAACGATTGTTCTAAACTTGCTTCTGTAAACTTCATTCAATTCTTTTTATTAATTCTTCAAAGCATTTCGCTACATCATTTTCATCAGGAATTGGTCTATATGCTAAAGCGGATAGTTCAGTTTGATATTTTTCTGTTAATTGTTTCCAGATGGTTGAAAAATCATTTACCAAGGGATATTCAGCAATCAATTTTTTTTGCCAACCTTTTGGCTTTTCAAACATTTCTCTATCGTGTTGCAGAATGGTATCAAATTGTTTTTTAAACGAATCGGATGCTACAAATTCAATACACTCAGGATTTTTCATCAAGTAATACAAATCATAAAAGTGTCTTATTTTTTCGGAGATACTTTCAACAGTATTTTCCTTAAATGAAAATCGAATTAACGATACCATCTTTTCCAATAGCGTTTGTTCTTTGCTCAATACGTTCACTTCAAAGGATTGGAGATTGTATTCTTCAATGTATTTTTCATTGCTTGTTTGCATCAAAAAGTCAAACACCATACTCTGAATGGTAAGTCGTTGATAAGGGAAAGGATTAGCAAACGAGTTTATTTCAACAATGAGTTTGTTATTTGCATTGCCTTTTTCAGTTGTAACATATTCAAAAACAGATTTTCTGAATCTTGAACCTTTACTTGTTACACCTTCCATTTGCACTTCGGTTAAATCAGGTGTTATTTCTTTTTCAATAGTTCGGATGATGGTTTTAATCTCATTACCTGTTTTACCCTTGTCGTTTATGATGGCAATATCTACATCCTCCGAAAATCAATCTATCAGATTATATCCTTTTGATAGCGATGTGCCTCCTTTAAAAACAGATTCATCAACATATTTACTTTTCGCCAAACGATTCAACACCAATGTTATCCAGTAATCTTTTTCTACAAATTCCAACTTAATATCTAAGTGTTGCGATGCAGATCTCAGAGTGCTGGAAAATAATTTTATGTCGTGGTGCAGCCTCATAATATATTCCATTTTTCGGTGGTGGATATTGCTTTCGCTGTACCTGTTAGTTTATATTTAGTAATTGGATTCAATGATTTGAAAAGTGACTCTGTTAAATTACTTTTTTGCAACTGCTCTAACAAAGCACCTAATAAAGCCCTTGTAGCAGGCGGATATTTTAATACCAAGCGAACCAAGGTATTGATTTCTTTGTCCGTAAAGTTTTTGATAATAGCTAAAAACCGCTTACAGGATGCTTCTATACCTGCATCAGGTATTTTTTTGATGTAGCGAATGGCATCCAGCAACTGCAACAAAGGAATATTCTCTTTGGTGATGGTGTTTTTTTGCTTTACAAAAGCAATCGTATAGCGTTCTCTTTTAAAATTGGGGCGAACCTGATTTTTGCCAATTTGTATGGTATTGCTTACCTGTGTGGTTAAACCCAATTGATTGTAAATGCTGTAACCTGTGAGATAACCTGTTATTTTTCCATTTTCTTCCAGCAAGTCTTTTACTGTTTGTGCCTGATTGGGTTGAAGGTTGCCAAAGGGCGTATTTTCGGGTTTGTAATATTTGCCTTTGGATAGTTTGGCAATTTTGCCCGATTCCACCATACGGTTCAATGCTTTTATTACCGCTTCTTTCTTGTTCACCTCTGTAGTAAAGTCGGCATAGGTGAATACATAACCCTTAGGGAGCCTATCTATGGTAAATGCTATGTATTCAACTGTTTTCATTCTATTTATTACCATGCAAAGATAGCATATTTGTCCAGTTTATTAGCAAAAAAACTGGACATTTTGAAATTTGATTGGATGGTACAGGTTTAGAGCAAGTAACTTACGATGGTGTTTTTGATGCTTTTCCTATGTTTAGTAGTGATGGTAAAAAGTTAGTTTTTAGCAGCAACCGAAACAATGGTGGTAACCACGATACCAACTTGTTTATTGCCGATTGGGTAGATTGATTTTTTAACCCATCCATTTTTCTCTTTTGTTTCTTATCCTCAATGTTGCTTGATAGATAATACCGATTATACATTCAATATAGTCCACTTTCTGTGTACTATTTTCATGTTATATCGGCATTAACCATTGTAAAATTATAAAACAGTTTGAACTGTTTTATAATTACAATTGGTATAATTTGCTAAACATGAGCACAAAGAGTTTACAAAACATAAAAAGCCCATTTAACGATTTATGGTATATTTTTTTCTATTTTTGAAATAAATATACCTTGATAGTTTTCAGGCTAATCCACCCAAAATCAGATAGATTAGCCTGACAAAATCAGGGGTATAAATAAGTTATGCGGCATGTTAAGACAACAGACAAACAATGGGACTATTTGACAAAATAAAAACTAAGACTGACGAGTACGCAAGAGTAATCGAATGGACACCACAATGGGACACTGGAGCACCAATGCCTCAAGTGTTTTCTAACGGACACAAGACTTTTTTAATCTATTTAATCAATGAGCCTGACCCGAACTGGGACGGAACTTATGTGAATATGATTGACAATACAAGCGAAACAACATATCCATTAGCTCTGGTTGAATTTAGCGGACACACTTTTCGTTTTGGAATAGCAAATGACGAAGTGTTTAGTGGACTTCCTCTTTGGGACAAAGGACTTGAAGGTTATACAGCACACATCATCGAGAACTCGACTTGGATAACTGAATTAAAAAATATTAACAAAGTTCATCCATATTACAACGAGGACAGGTGGAAGGAAAAAAAACACTTCACGCTATTGTTTCATGACGAAATATTTGAAGTGATTGCAACAGACTATAAAATTGAAACATTCAAAACGACCTTTGGACAATTGGCGACAGAAGTAGTGAAACGAATGAATGGAAAATAAGCACGACTGCATAACACGGGTTTTGCGTTAGTGGGCGGACAGTGCGAATAGAAACAATTGAGCAATTGTCTCGTCCTAAAATAAGTTTACACAAAACAACCGACCCGAAGTAGTACCAAGGGTAAATTTATATTCATGTAAGTACGAAAAGTTTACAACAAATAAATCCGTCAGCTGACGGATGATGATTTGTAGTAACTGTTTTTTAGTTATATTTGAAATAAATAACACTAAAAGGTGTACATATAAACAAGTTAATCGGCAATATTGTAGGACGACACAACAAAGAAAAGTAGAATGAAAATAGACATTCATACACATACGAAAAAGATAAAACAGGGCGACTCCGAAAATCGCAATATTGACGTTGACAGATTTGCCGAAATCATCAAAGAAACTGATGTAAAAATTTTAGCAATTACGAATCACAATCATTTTGACTACAAACAATACAAAGACTTCAAAGAAAGTGTTGACGGAGTTTGCCAAATTTGGCCAGGTGTAGAATTTAATATACTTGAAGAGGAACGTAGAGCACATTTAATTACAATAGTGAATCCTAAAAATGCAGCCGCTTTTGGCAAAAAAGTAAATGAGGTTATTGGCTCTACTTCCGCAGACACTTTTACAATTAGTATTGATGATGTTGTGAATAAGTTTGCAGGGTTTGACACAATTTTCATTGTCCACTATCAATCAAAAAAGCCCAATTTAATTGACCAAGACATTGATAAACTTTTGAAAAAGGTTTCTAACTCAAAAAGAGTTTTAAAGGAAGCTTCTAATTCTATTTCGGCAGGCATCTATATCAATCACGGACACAACTCTATCCACGGTTCTGACGTTCAAAATTGGAGCGACTATGTAAGTAATTTCAAAAATTTACCTGAATTAAGATTGCCAGTTGAAAGCTTTGAGCAGTTTTGTTTGTTGTTAGACAAAGACGACACAACAATCAATACCATTCTTGACAAAAAAACTAAAGAAACAATTCAGATAAATCCGTTCAATAGTGCGGCAGAAATAATGGACATTGATATATACAATGACATAAATATCCTATTTGGCTCAAAGGGAACAGGAAAAACAGACATTTTAAAGGCACTTTCAAAACATTACAATGGCAAAGGTTTCAAAACAAAAGTCTATGAATCCAATTCTAAAAAGATAGATGATGTTTTTGACCTTAAAGGCTCACAACTAAAAATTGATATTGAACAATTGGGTATTGACAGTTGCTCCACCGAACTGACTTCTCTAAGAAATGCGACAGAAAAAGAAGTAACGAGTTTGTCAAAATATTTGCTTTACTATTCTGCTGATGCTACAAATAAAATATCCAAATACATCAAGGTTGACAAATTCACGCCTCTTGATGAGAAATCACCTAAAAGAAGTTTTGAAGACATAAAGAATAATTTGAAAATATTTCAGGAGTTCAAAGAATATTATGCCGTTGATGCAAAACTAAAAGAGATTATTGGAGAAGAACTTTTAACCGAATTAGACAGTGTTGTAAATAAAATTTTAGACAAGATAAATACAGAATCTGGAAAACGATTTACGAACTTCAAAAGCATTAGTTTCTTTAATAAATTAGTGAAACTATTTGTTAAAGAAATTTCAAAAAAAACAGGACAACCCGAAAAGCCTACAAAAACTGGTTTTTCAGAATATGCAACCAATAGGATTGGCATTGAAAAAGATGTCAAGAAAATTCTTGAAAATATCTCTAAAAAAATTGCACCAGTTATTGAAGAGGCTGGCAATTTAGGTGACAAAGGAAAACTGTATTGTCAAATAAATTTACTTCTACAAAACGGAAAGGTTTCGGACGTTAATTACAAGCACATTAACAGCACCACAAAAATTCCGCAAAAGTCGGTAGCTGCTAAAATAGAATTGATTTCAAAACACATTTACACCAATACACTGTTTGAAAAAATTGATGATCTTAAAAAAGTTGAAAGTTCAGATACCGTTTCATCAATTAATGATTTATTGCTTTTTTATAAACACTTTACTTTAGATAGTGAGTTTTATACCCCCTCAAATGGCGAATCTTCAATGGTTCTCTTGCACAATGAACTAATGAAAGACGAAGAAATTTATCTCATTGACGAACCCGAAAAAAGTTTAGGAAATGACTACATAAGCGAAGTAATTGTTCCCTTGATAAAAGAAAAAGCCAAAAGCGGCAAAAGAGTAATTATTGCAACACACGATGCAAATATTGCGGTTAGAACATTGCCTTACAATTCCATTTATCGTGAACACGACATAAATGGTTATTACACATATTCAGGCAATCCATTTTCTAACAACTTAATTTGTAGTTCAGGTAAAAAACCAAATTTGGATTGGAAGCTAATTAGTATGAAAACTTTAGAAGGCGGCAAAGACGCCTTCGGTGAAAGAGGAAAAATATATGGCAACACATAAAGCAACAATTGAGAGAAAAGAAAAAAGTGCAACTTTAAAACTTGCAATTGACAAAACCGTGTTAGACATTGTTCTGACCGAAGACAAACCGAATGATGTAAAGTCGGTATTTAATAAACTTTTGGAATTACTCAAAAGTGGAGTATTTGACTTTACTTTATCTGACGAAAAGGAAGACTTGTATCATCACATTTGTAAAGAATACATTACTCAATTGAACGCAGAACTTAAAAGCACATTTCAAGAATTAAAGGACAACGGACTATTAAAAACGAAAAAATAAATACTGCTGCTAACACAGGTAACTGTTGCACAACTTCCAAAAAAGGTACTATTTTAGTAAAAATGGCTTTATTTTAGCTGTTTTAAGAGCGGCTAAATTTCGATTAACAAAAATTTACTTCAAAATTTAATTAGCACCTCAAAAACTGAGAAGGGAGAAAAGCAGAGATATTTTGCTCTTTTTTACCATCCTTACAGAATAAACTACCAATAGATAATTTTATTTTTCTACAATTTTTGTTATTTCTATTTTTACTTAGAAAAAAAAGATTAATATTGATTTCATCTTAAATATTTATACATTACAAAAAAATAAACTAAAAGACTATGAAAACCATATTACTAACATGTTTAACTATTATATTTTTCACCATTAATACCCATTCACAAGGTATTCCTGATAATGCTGAGAAAACAATTAATTTTTCTACTAGTCCCAATCCACCAGTTGTTAGTAAAGCAGAAACCATTACTTTTAAAGATGGTGACGCAATTTATTCGACAACAAATTTTGGTGGACCAATCGTTACACAATTCAATTATCTTTATCCAACTCTAGTTATCTGGTTAGATGAAGAATTGGTAACTATACTTCCAATAGAGGAGCTACAAACTTCTCAGGAAACTAAACTTAATATTGGTATTTTTCCAAATCCTGCAACTTATGACGGGGTAAGTATATCATTGGGAATATTGGAAGCTGTATTAGCTAAAATAACACCAGGTAACCATAAACTAATTGTAGGTTGGACAGCAAGTGGAGCTTTTACAAAAGCAGATTTAGGATGGTATGGAGAAATTAATTTAAATGCTGGTGATGCCTCTAAGTGGAAAGCAACTGTAAAAAAATTAAATGGAGCCAACGTTGCTAAAGTTGAACTACCTGAAGCTGTTGAATCTGACCCAGCATTAGAAGCAAAAATGGTAGCATTTACAAATAAATATGCTCTTGCTAACGGTTGGAAAGAAAAATTTAGTAAGGCTGTGATTACAACTGATTGGCAAACAATTAGAAATGAATTAACAGGTGCAATATTAGGTAGAACAAGAGATGCTGCAATGTGTGCAACATGGCCAGATGGACATTGTACCTTTCAAACAATAGGATTTCAACAAGACTATGATGGGTCAAATTATTCTCCTTCCTTAATTTGGGGTGGAGTTGGCGATCAAAGTGAAATAGAATGTGAAAAAATTAAATAAAACAATAATAACATAAATTAAATTTAAAATATGAAAACACTTATTAAAAATGTAGGAACACTAGCAAAATTATTATTTGTAGTTTTATTAATTACAGGAATCTCTGCTGATTCTTTTGCACAAAAAGCAAAAAAAGAAAAGAAAAAGAAAAAAGAAAAAACTGAAAAATCTGCGAAAGCTTTAGAGAGACCGGCTTCAGTTGGACATGCTGCAACTGATGAGTTTGTTACCTCTTCTTTTAATTTGTATGAAAAAAATCAAGAAATTTCTAAAAAACTTTCAAATGCAGCTGGAAATGTAGCAGAAATGGGAACTTTAAAAAGTGATTTAGAAGGTCAAATGAAAGAAATAACTGGTTTATTAGGAAAATCTGCTGAGGTAATGAAATCTGCAAAAGAAATTACACCAGCTACTAATTCAATGAAAGCTGTGAAAGCATTGAATGCTGGAACAAAAGCTTTAAATGCAACAAAAGAGGCTATTCCTGGTCAGTTAGAAGCAATTAAAACTCAGGGAGCAAAAAAGTAAAAGAAGTAAGTTAATTAAATAGAGGGTTAACCTTAAGCTAACTCTTTATTTGTAAAAAACATATTTAGTTCAAAGTAAGGGCTGTTTCATTAGAGGCAGTCTTTTTTTATTTGATGACTTTACTATTAAATTTATTTGATTATATTAGTAACTTGAACCAGTAATAACCAAATTTGTTTTAATTTATTAATGTGAAGGTATGCCATT
>CAYHWL010000003.1:0-43290 GCA_964359785.1 uncultured Methanosarcinales archaeon
TAATAAAAAGACTACTATTTAAAACATCCTAAAATTAATGTTATCTACTATAATTCACCCATATGCGCCTGTGTTTTAGCCATGTTTACCACCCTTTTTGTTATCACTCTAAAGTCATGAATAGCAATTTAGTTAATTAAGGTATTAGGTTAGATTTTTTAATAAAAACGTAAGATTAATAAGGTAAACTCTGTTTTATTAGTATGTGAAGGACTCCATCGATTTAAAAGACAGAAAGATTCTCTTTGAGCTAGATAAGAACTCTAGGATTGGCCTGCCTGAGCTAGCCAAGAAAGTCAGACTCTCAAAGGAGGTGGTTTTCTATCGACTGAATAAACTTAGCGCGAACAAGGTAATTTTGAGATTCCACACGGTAGTCGGGTCGTATAAACTAGGCCTGACAGCATACAAGGTCTATCTTCGACTTTCAGATATAACCAAGGATCAGGAAGACGTATTGGTGCAGGAGCTAATGTCGGACCCAGATGTTTTCTGGATAGGGGTGTCGAAAGGGAGATGGGATCTGATGTTTGGCGTGCTAGCTGCAAATATAGAAGAATTCTTCAAGATACATGACGGGTTGATGGATCGATTCAGTATATACGTCCAAGAGAAGGAATTTTCTATCTCAAGGAGATCCTTACAGTTCAATCGGCGATGGTTCTATGATGACAAAAGCGCAGTATCAGTATTTGATTTCGGAGAGAAAGACCCGAAGATAGACCTCGATCCTCAATCGAAGAAAGTCCTTGACATCCTAGCCCAAAACTCAAGGACTAAGATAGTGGATATCGCAAGCAAGAGCGGTTTGTCAAATGATGTAGTAAGTTATACCATCAAGAGGATGGAGAGGGAGGGCATGATCAAGGGATACAAGTGTTTACTCAATCCATCTAAACTAGGGTTTGTGACATGCAAGAGTTTTGTCTATTTCAAGAACATCAATGAAGTGAAGAAAGCGGCATTTGTCGAGTACACCAAGATGATCCCCCAATGCATCAATATAGTCATCACATTCGCACCATGGGACCTGGAGATTATGTTTGAAGTAGATAACTTTGAGCATTTCTACACCATCATGGAGGACATCAAAGAGAGGTTCAAAGATATTGTCAAGTTGTATAATGGCCTCTTAATAACCTCTGAACCCAAACAGGTATTCGTGACTTGAGCATCTAAAAATCCAATCCTCTTATCCGCAGGTATCCATGTTATACTGTGATGGACTTTTTGGATGGGCTTGGACACCCTCTTTTATAAGGCGGCTAAACAATCATCGTCTATGGGAGATGAAAAGTTCGATTTCTGCGGTTCATGCACGGACTGTTGCAGGAATTTTGGCGAGAAAGGATTTCCTCTTTATCCTAAGGAATTTAGACGATATGAAGAATTGGCCAAGACGCGTGGATTGAGATTCTCGCATACCTTACGTGCTGACATATCAGACTCCAAGACAAATGTCAATATCGTAGAAGAGTATAGGATCACCACACGTCCTTGTGTATTTTTGGGTGTTGGATGCACTATATATGAAGACAGACCGCTCATATGCCGAGCGTACCCCTATCATATCACTGACACATTGGGATTTGGCACCTGCCCTAATCTCGATAGATTCAAGGGACAGGCAAAATTCGATCTGATAGACGATCCACAGATGAAAGCGGCACAGTCATGCCTAGATATCGGTAAAGAGAACGCAAGGAGACTCATGGAACTGCATCACGCAGGTAAGATCGCGCTTGGGCCAGCGATCCCGGACGCTAAGTTTGTGGACATAGATGTTTTCTTGAGACAGTGGGACAACCCATAAATACAACTTCTTGGTATAAAGTGTTATGCACGAACTAATGATAGCGCAACATATCATCGAAGAGGCCAAGAAGCAGGGTGATGTGACGGGCATATGGATTGAAGTCGGAGAATTAGCGCATGCGCCTGCGGAGGAGTTTGAGCAAGTATTAAGCAGACTCACGGATTGGAAAGTCAAGGTGACACAGATAGCGGCCAAGGCCAAATGTTCTTGTGGATTTGAGGGGCCGCCTGTCATACTGCAGAAAGGGCATGATGCCAACCTGTACGAATGTCCAGAATGCAAGGCAGTGCCGGAATTGACCCAAGGGGATGAGATGGCCATCCGCGAAGTGACCTTGCGGTGATTTTATTAACCTGAAACGATTTTTAATTATCATGTGCCTTGGGATACCTGGAAAAGTCGTGAGGATCAAAGGAGATATGGCTTTTGTCGATCATGGGCCCAAGACAGTCGAGTGCAATAACATGCTTGTCGGCGCAAGAGTGGGTGACTATGTCCTTGTGAGCTCAAGAAATATTGTGCAGACAATATCAGAAGAAGACGCCCTCCGGCGCTTATCAACATGGAAAGAGGCCTTATGACACCTGAAGAGATATTTGTCAGATACTCTTTGTCATGCCTTGAAGACCTCTGCGACACCCTAAAGCAGGTGAGCGAAGAAGAAAAAAAGGACATCCAAATGCGATATCACACGCATCTACCGATATCTGAAGAACAGCTGCGAAGGATATTCCCGGCGGCGTTCCGAAGGCTCGCGGAGAGATTCGGCAAGGACTATTGGAATATGGCGAATGTGAGGGAATACTTTGTTCGGTATCATAATGAATATATCGACGCTGGAGACGGCAAGTACTCTTTTGCCGATGACAATATCAAGTATTGGTGCAAAGTGAGGATCGCCCATGTCGAAGAGGTGATGGGGAACATCGCCGTCTTAAATTATGAAGGCCATGATCCCAAACGCGACCAATCAAGAAGATTCGTCAATGAGCATAACCTGGACTTGAAGGCAGGAGACAAAGTCACAACGCACTGGAGAAGCATAATAGAGAAACTATGAGACGAGTCTACTGCTTTGGAAATGAATTTTTGGAAGAAGACAGCATGGCAAAGAAAGTCGCAGTATCAATTCAAGTCGAAGGATTTGAGTTTGTGCCGTGCGACAATCCAGATGCCCTCTTGGATGAGAGTGGCGAGATAATCATCATGGATGTTGTCAAGGGGATACACGAAGTCAAGGTGCTTGATGATATATCGAGGATTGAATCGGGGGCAATATCATCATCACATGATTTTGACCTGGGCTTCTTCTTGCGCCTAATGAAAGAGCTTGGCAAGATCGAAAAGATCCAAGTGATCGCCTTACCTATGGATGGGGATGAGGGGGAGATCTCCAATCAGGTCATGGACTGCCTTAAGAGGATATAATCTTTAGAGCCAGTTCACCTTCAAGAAATGCGATGCACAGCTGATGCAAGGATCATAAGACCGGATAAGTTTCTCAATGTCTAGGATCATCGCCTCTTTTGATCTTTTTTGTTTGAGGAGGATTGGAAGAAGGAGCTTGATGTCCTCCTCGATAGACTGGAGGTTTAGCACTGTGGGGGTGATGATATTTGCGCCAGTGACCAAACCGGCATCGTCTAGGGTGTAATCATGGATTAGCAAGCCCCTTGGAGCTTCAGTGATTCCCACACCCCTTCCTGCTTTTGGCAAGACCTGGAAGGACTCTGGCAATGGGGTTAGGTTTTCAAGAATATCTATTATCCTGTCGCAAAGATGGAGCATCTCGATGGCCTGCGCGAGATTGTTGTGATAAGGATTGGCGCACTTTATCGGATACCTATCGGCTTGTGGGCTCAAGGCAGAACGGTTGGTGGATAGTCTAGCCAGAGCGCCTACAAAGAAAGGCTTCCCGTCATGCAGGGCGATCTTCGCGCTTGAATGGGGAAGTATCCCCTCATTGAAGACTTGCAAGTAGTCTTGCGAGCTGGTGGTCTTGGAATTGTTGTGCGTGATGCTATCTCCATGAAAAGGGTAATCCCCTTTGATCGCGAAAAAATCTCTTTCCCTCTGGAAGTCGGGATAGTCTAATCCAACGAACAGCTCCACCGTTTCCACAAACATGGATCTTGCATCCTTGAATCGTCTGTGAAGATCCATCGTCTTCTCTCTTGAAGGCACTTTCGAGAATCCGCCAACTATCACGCTGATTGGGTGCACCTCCCTGCCGCTAAAGGCCGAGATGAATTCCTGGCTTAACTTCTTGAGCTCCAATGCCATAAGAAGCTCTTTCTTATGGTCTTTAGCCATGTCCAGCGCATTCTTGAAACCTAGATAGTCAGGCAGGGCCATGAAGAAAAGGTGCATGATATGACTTTGGAGCACCTCGCCATATTCCAGGAGCTCTCTTAAGATCTTTGTCTGCTCGCTTGGTGCGCAGCCAAACGCGTCCTCAATCGCCCTTATGCTCGAAAGACAGTGCGACGCGCTGCAGATACCGCATATCCTTGAGACTAGCGCTGGGACTTCAGTGTATGATCTGCCTTTCACTATATTCTCGAAGAACCTGGCGCCCTCAACCACCCTCAAATCGACCTTCTTGATCTCACCATCATCGATCTTGATATCAAGGCTTGCGTGGCCTTCGATCTTGCAGATATGCTTTAACGTGATAGTCGTCATCTTGGCACCTTCTTCGCCGCAGCGATCCACTTGTCGCAAGCTGGCTCGTATTTGCTAAATAACCTATCGATATCCTGACTTGTGAAACCCTTTGACCGCAGCAACTCGATGAATTGGGGAAGATTGTCATCTGCCAAGGGGCCTCTGCAACCCGTGCAAGGATAAGCCGCATTTGTACAGATGCTATCACAGCCTTGGTTTGTCACTGGCCCAAGGCAAGCCTGCCCTTTTTGGAGAAGACACTCATTTTGGTTCAATCTGCATTCATAGCACACCGGCTTCTCAGTCTGTCTAGGAGTGGCGCCTAGGATGATCTTTTTTAGCACATCAAGTATCTCTGGATGATACACTGGACAGCCATACATGTAGTAATCCACATGGACATACTTGTCCAAAGGTTCGTTGTCAAGATGCTCTATCTTGCTGTCCTTGCCATAATGAGTCTCTACCAAACGCTCCTTGTCAAAAAAATTATTGATGCTCTGGATGCCGCCATGTGTCGCGCAGGCTCCGAAGGCTACCAAGAACTTGGTGTTTTTGCGGATTGTCTGGATATCCTTGATCAACTCCTCTCGATCTATCGAGCCTTCTACTAGAGCGATGTCGAAAGGGCCATTTAGATCGAACCTTTCATTGGCTGGAGGGAAATTGGTGATCTCGAAATGCTTTGTGATATCTAAGATGTCTTTTCCAAGACTCAAGAATTCCACAAGACAGCCTTCACAGGAAGTGAAGCTGAATATCCCTAGTTTTTTCCTTTTGTCTTGCGCCATCTAGTCGTACATCTCCTTTAATTTCGAATACCGAAATATCGGGCCGTTCTTGCAGACGTAGTCCTCATTTATCCTGCAGTGCCCGCATTTGCCCACACCACACTGCATCTTTCGCTCGAGAGAGAAAAGGATCCTATCCTCGGGGATGCCTTTTTTTGAGAGGATGCTTACCACTTGGTCTATCATCTTTGGAGGGCCGCAGACAAGGCAATAAGAATCCTTGGCTATCATTTCTGTCTTTAGCAAGTCAGTGATAAAACCCACAAAACCTCTCCAATTTTTGTCGGGGGTGTCAAATGAGATGTTCATACTGAAATCTTTCTTGTAATCTTCGAGCCGTTTCTTGTAAATGAGTTCATTAACACTCTTGAATCCGAAGCAGACCTTCACCTCCTTGAAATCTTTTTTATGACCTTTGACGAATTCCAACACGCCTGACATCGGCGCCACACCACAACCACCACCTATAAGCACGAGGGGGTGACCTCGCATCTCTTGCAGAGGATAGCCATTGCCAAATGGACCACGCAGGAAGATCGGATCACCTACTTTGAGAGTGTGGAGGGCATCTGTGACAGATCCTACTTTGTGTATGGTGAAGTCCACAAACTCTCTTGAATCTGACGCGACACTGATGGGACATTCCCCTATCCCCAATAGGCCTATCTCGAAGAACTGCCCTGGACTATAGTCTCCCTTGAAGTCCACTCTTAGAGTCTTCACTTCCTGGGACTCTTGCACGATCTCCAAAATCTTGTGTTTTTTCGGCGTCATTTTTTCAGGTCGGTGAGTATCTCAATCAGCTTGATATTGGATGGACAGTTCCGGGTGCAACGGCCGCAACCCACACACATCCACATACCATACTTCTTCTTGAAATCAGTGAATTTGTGATAGACACGGTACCTCATCCGGTCTGCGATGGACTCCCTGAACTCATGCCCCCCAGCTATATCCGAGAAGTCAGGGAATTGACAAGAATCGGCTAACCTGCACCTCTTGCCGCAGTCTGGTCTTTTTATGTTGATGATGTCTTTCACTAGAAAGCATGGACAGGTAGGACACGTCAGCGTGCAAGCTCCACAAGCTATGCAAGTCTTGGAATGCTTATCGAAAACCTCCTGATTCTTGCCTTCCTTGAACTCCATATCTTTAAGAAAGGTATTCATGACTTTGCGCTCTTTTGGCTCATGCGCGGTCTTCTCCAGATACCGGTTTAGGAGAGCCTCGCCTTTCTTTGTCCGGATATGGATGATATACCCATCCGTCACCTTGATCAGTTTGGCGTCATGATTGTCATCAAGAAAAAGTTTGTCTACGAATGCTTCCGCGGGCATATCCTCCTGCGCGAATTCGACTAATACCAGACTCTGCCTGATCTTCCTGTAATTGCGGTCTTCTGGTCCATCTAAAAGTAGCTTGTCAAGCACTTGAAAGGCTAAAGTGTCTGGGCGAGAGAGAAAGCATAAGGTCTTCTCTGGCGGCTTTGGCAGGGATATCTTGTCTTTTTGGTAAGTAAATAGGGTCTCCTCCTTGCCAAAGAGAAGCGTATTGACTGGATAGGCAGGCTGTTCAAAGACCATATCTTTTAGGTCTTTGCTGTATTGATACCTAGCGATGTCTCCTTTTATCGGAGCTATGAGACTCATCGAAGAAGAAAGCTCCTTGACATACTTGGCAAAGTCCTCCTCCTTGAGACTAAAAAACATGCAATGAGAGCGGTTTTTAGGTTTTATAATCTCTTCGGCATAGGTAGGGTGAACAAGGAATTGGTCAATCTTGATAATCGATCATCGCTTTTATCGCCTTTACCGCTCTTTCTGGGAAATCAAAACAAGCGATACCTTTGTTGCTTAGCATCTCTCGCAGCCGGTCTGCTAGGTCGGAGCCAGTGGTCACGACCACAATCGGCTTTTGCTTCTTGTTGTTTTGGACTGCGAGAACGTCAACCACGCTCTGAATATCCACTAGTGGGGTCTGCGGTAGGACGACTACCAGAATCAAATCGATATTCTTGTCAGATTGGCATGTTTGGATCGCGTCATGGTAACGTCTTGCGGTCGCATCGCCAAGCAAATCGATGGGGTTCTTGACAATCACTTGAGGTGGAAAGACACTGATTAGCCTCTTTTTTGTCTGCTCACTTGGTTGGGCTAAGGAGAGACCGACACTTGAGACGGCATCAGCTGTGAGGATGCCATAACCGCCGCCATTAGTGATTATCTGAATATTTGGGCCTTGTGGCCTCACTTCTAGTTTTTCGAAGAGCTTAGTGAAATCGAAAAGCTCTTCTAAGTTTGATGCCGTGACTAGCCCGGCCTGCTTGAAAGCCCCAAAGTAGACTTGCGCTTCTCCAGCCAGGGAACCCGTGTGGCTTAGGGCAGCTGCGCTGCCGGCTTTTGTGACGCCTCCTTTGATGATGATGACAGGCTTAGTCTTTGAGATCCTTTTCGCGGTCTCCAGGAATCGTTTTCCGTCTTTTACTGCTTCGATATAAAGTGCTATCACTTTGGTGCTTGAGTCTTTTTCCAGGTATTCCAAGAGATCTATCTCATCAATGTCTGTCGCGTTGCCATAACTCACGAACTTCGAGAAACCGTATCCTTCCTTAGCCGCGAGGTCTAAGACAGCCGCGCCTAACGCACCAGACTGGCTGATAAAGGAGATGTCACCCTTCTTTGGCCTTCTCACTTTGTCAGCAGGAAGAAATAATGAGTCAAAGTCTATGTCCATATTTAGAAGACCAAGGCAGTTAGGGCCGATACAGCGGATCTTGTGCGTTTTGAGCTTGGCTATCAGACGCTGTTCTAACTTGAATTCGCCAACCTCCTTGAATCCCGCGCTAACTATGATGACTGATCTTGTGCCTATCTTCTTGACATCATCTAGGATGCCTAGAACTAGGGGAGCTGGCACCACGATCATGACCAGATCAACTTTACACGGGATAGCAGTCAAGCTCGGGTAACAAGTCTTCCCAAGGATCTCCTTGGAGTTTGGATTCACAGGAAAAATCTTGCCCTTGTAAGAACTCAACAGGTTTTTCACGATCACGTGACCGATCTTGCCTTCTTCGTGGGAAGCCCCCACTATGGCTACGCTTTTTGGGACGAAGAAGTCAGCTAGGGCCATCCCAAGAATCTTCATATCTCAATATTTAAATATATGGCCTCGGGATAAGGATGATGCCAAAAGTGATGACAGGAGGCGAAAGCGCTGAATTCTTGCGAAAGATAGTGCCTGTGTGTAAAGGGGTAATAGTAAAGGATGTCGAAGAAGCATTGAAGTTTGGCAAGAAAATCGGATACCCTGTGGTGCTCAAGATACTATCTAAATCAGCTTTGCATAAGACAGAGATAAAAGGGGTGCGGATCGCTTCGGATGAGGCCGGATCGCGTAAAGAGTTTGAGATTTTAGTCAAGATAGCAAATTCTAGAAAACTACCCCTTGAAGGGATACTTGTGCAGGAAGAGATCCATGGCCGGGAGATCTTGATAGGCCTGAAGAAAGACCCAACTTTTGGCCACGTACTCGTGTTTGGCCTTGGAGGCGTATTTGTCGAGGTATTGAAGGATGTATCCTTCCGGGTATGTCCGATTAACTTAGAAGACGCACAAGAGATGATAGACGAACTGCGAGGGAAAGTGTTGATATATGGGATTAGGAAATCAAAGGCGCTAAATATCGATCTTCTGAAAAAGACGATGGTGGCTGTGTCAAAACTGCCGTCGAGATATCCTGCCATATCTGAGTTGGATATCAATCCATTCATCCTGAATGACAAGGACGGATACGTCTGTGACGCGAGGGTGGTGTGGGGGTAGATGTGTCGCGCGATTCGAGACCACAATAAGGAAAAAAATGTCGCAAAGCAAGTTACCCATACATGGTTGCTATTGGCATGCAATCCCCTTATTGTGCGCATTCCTGCAAGGCTGTTCTAAGCATATCCTTTACCTCCTCATGCTACACACTTTTTTAGTTGCAGCAGTCATACCCCGTCCTGCTCCTCGATCCTACTGATCCTGGTCTGCAAATCAAAGAATATGGCATAACCTCTAATACCTATGGTAGAGAACAACAATAAGAAACATGGGCTTTAGTTGAATCCTTATTTGGATGGATGGATCAAGAATAGGTCATCTGGCGAGAATTCCTTCCTGTCGATTACCTCATGCAGCAGTCCAAGCGGGCTTTGCGAGATTATCTTATCCACAGAGAAAGTGTAGATCGCCTTGATCTGGACCTCCTCTGAGAAATCCGTCTGCAATCGCGCGACATATCTTTCTTTTTGCTGTGTATCCCGAAAACCCAATATGAGCACATGCGATGCCTGCTCATCAGCCACGCGGTAGGCGTCGATGATATTGGGGGTCTTGGCGATCTTCGCCGAGATCTGCTCATCTGAAAAATTGCTCCAGACCTTGGATGTCAAGCGGATGATAAGAATGATCATCACATTTATCCCGATCTTCTTGAAATCGACAATCGGCATATACCCCGTGATGATACCCGATCTTTCCAGCTTGTTACGGATCTTGAAGATAGCTTGCGGAGAGAGATTCATAGTCTTTGCGATGTCACTATCTGGGATCCTCTTGGAGTCCAGGATCTTTTTCAGGACCACACGGTCATTTTGGGTGAGCTTAGGAAAACTAGGGTCTATCTTGTCCATAACTGATATAATCTAACACAGTATATCAACGTGCTGGTCATGGAGGCCTGATTCTTCACAAATCTCCGAAATTCATGAGAATCCTTCAGAACCAAGCGACCTAAGCACGGATTTGATCCGGGAGATCACTTCCTCAAGGCCCTTTGTGATGATCACTTTTGCCATCGTTTCCGCGCTGACGCTATCGCCTCGCGTATGTTGACTGTGTCTTTCTCATCGAACAAGAGATCATGAAGCTGCCTCTCTTTTGCGCTCTTGTATAACTTTTCCAGAATATCAGAGTATGAATCTCCTCTATCTCCGAATTCCTTTATCTTATCCCGCACTTCCACTGAGACAGAGATTGTGGTATTCATAATCATTGTGATTGTTATGAGATTCATAAAAGTTATGGCCACAGTCAATATCTAATCATAGCCAGTCGACTAAATATATGAACAAGAGAATCAACCGGCTAAGCAAGCTGAGCAGGATTAGGCTCGCACTTTCAGAACAATTATATAGCTCCACGCTGGGAGGGTCTACATGCGATGCACACGGGGGAATCGAGTCTTGCTTTATCTAAACATCACGCCAGAGGAGTGCTCGATGCTTGAAGGCACTTCCATAGATTCAATGCATTGGCGCTATATCGCATGCAAACCAGGTAATAGTCTGGATTTTTCCTCTTCTGATTATTCGAAGGCCTGCATAGGCGGCATGAGCGCAGCGGGATGCTTCACATGCAGATTCGTATGCGAGACTTGAAGACATGGCAAAATCAAAAGAAAACGCACCAGAGAAAAAAGTTTACAAAGAGCACGAGCCAGAGAAGACTCTCACAGACAAGCCTGTAAAAACTATCACTCTTAATATAGTCCTTGAATGGCTCTTGGGATCCTTCATCTTAGCCATCGCTTATGAGAACTTGATCCATGGCATGTACAGCGTCGGCGCTCTTGTCCTGATAGCCGCCTTGGCGATACTGCCCCTCACAAATTTACTGCTTAGACGTTATCTACATGTCGAGCTGTCTGGTGGAGTCCGGACATTCATCGTGATTGCCAGCATCGTAGCTATAGGGTATATAGCTGTACAGCAACCCTCCTATTTTTTAGGGCCAAGAGAGTCAGGGGTAACTGATGAAGACGGGAGGGTGATAATCGATATAGGGGACAGCGCTGTACCCTTCATATTGCGTGACCAGACCACAGGGATCCCTCTTGAAGGCATCAACGCCGCTTTAGGCATCGACCCATCAGAGCCATGGCATGCTATTTTGGTCTTGCAAGACCCCGCAGGACAGTACCCATTGAAGTTGGTGGAATTGCAAGGGGCACTAGGAGGACAGACCGCTGTCATAAAGCCTTCCGCAGCTGATGGTCTAGTAGGGGCGGTCACAGGAGAAACAGCACCTATCGAGATAATATTCCCGGAAGGCGATTTCCCATACCTGCGTGGAGCAGTCGATCAAAAGGGGGTTTCTGGACTCCAAGACCCGACAGGATTACCTCCTGGAGTAAATGACCTCACAAAAGCACTGCCTAGCGCATTGCAGAAACTGCCAGGCTGGGCAGGGATACATGCCACAACCACGAGAGTCGATGCCACAGACATGTCAAGACAAATAGTCCAAGACTATACCGAAGGTATGAGCTCAGATGCGTCTGGATGGGTCACAACAATGATCAGAGGAGGATCCCCTGTCCCAGGAATGCTTGGCGAATTCACAAACTCACTATCCGAGATAGTCTTCTCAAAGATGGGTGCCACAGAATACGACATCGTAGAGATAGGCGCAGGACCGATGTCATTTAAGGTATACAAACCGATATTCCCTTCAGACACTGGACCAGTATTTCCTCCTAATCCTGAATCGAGTGAGGTGTCGGTCACGACCCCTGATGGCGCTCCTGTAAGCGGCGGGTCACTGCAACTTATGAGCAAGAATATCTTGGGCGAGGGATTTGTCGGCGTGCTTGATTCACAAGGTCGTGCTTCCATTCCAGTGCCTATCGGAGATTATACAGCCAGTGCGTTGACACCTGGAAATAGTCCTGGCCGATTCGATCTCCCGATCAAAGCGACCGGCGGAAGCATAGCCATCAAAGTGCAGCCATCGAATGTCGCAAGGATCGAACTCTATACCCAACCCGCGCTTTCATCTCGTATGTCGCTACCAGAAGGCACTACACGCAAGATCGCGATGATAGTATATGATTCCAAAGGAAAAGAACTCACAGCAAAGCAGAAGGCTGTCATGAGATGCACCTATTTTGTCCACAATCCTGTCGGAAAGCAAGTGGCAAGCGTTAATAGGGATGGAACTGTAACGATTCAAGGTGATGCAGGCGCCGCGAGTGTAGTGGCAAGATGCAATGGAGTCCTAAGCAAGCCACTTCTTATATCTGGAAGCGGAGAACGCGCCAAAGAGCCGGCTAAACCACCTGTTACGCCTTATGCGCCTGACGTGCCTGATACACCAACAAATCTCCCTCCAGGATTCCCGACGAATCTGCCTATTGGAGACTACAGCTTGAGCGTCAAGGTCTGCGCCACAATGATTGGATGCATCTCACAACAAGCAGGCATCATGCACAACCAAGACCCTGCAGAATTTGCCAATGCCATAACAAATGCCATGAACCAATGGATGAGATCTATGCAACAAGGAGACTGCCATGCTAGCGTGTCTTACTCGCAATTCAATGGGCAATCATTCTCTGCTAAGGGGGTAGGTGCCTGCGTCCAAGGCAATCAGAGAGCGGATGTGAATGTGCAATTCATCTTGCAGAAGGTGTGAAGACCTATGGATACATCCCGAGACTCATGCTCGCTTTTGCGCAAGGGATCTATGGAAAAAGAGGGTATGTTACTATACTATTTTTTCGATTTTGGGAGGTTGCAATGAATTCTCTCTTGAACAATCCTTTTTCTTTTGTCTAAGGAAGGATGTGTAAATCTATAAACGATTTTTTCAAACAATGATCTATTTTGCGATTGGGAATATATCTTACTTAATGTTTTCCAGTATACATCTTCTGATAAACCCTTTTTTTGCATAATCCCAATTGCATATTGGTCTGCTTCATACTCTAATTTTCTAGGGATTGACAGCAAGACATAGATAATGCGTTTGAATATACCTTGCTCGAAATGTTTTTGTTCATGTAACAGGGTAATGCCTAACTCCAAATCCGTTAGCGTTTTTCTTAACTTGCGATTCACTTGGATGTGTGTGCATTTTAGATGGACAAATATGCCGGGTTCATCTGTGATAACATAAGTTGCTATAGATCCATTTAGGAGTTGTAAAGTGGATGGGAGCGGTGTCATACCTCCTAGGGATACAGTATCTTCTTTATTAGTCTATGTAACTTAGGTAGTCTGATACCCAAAGGTTTATAAATGCTAGGGTATTACATTACCTAAGATGGTTGACTACTCAATACCCTTCATCCGAGGCCTTCAGGAAGATAATCCTTGGTGGCAAGCAGGTAAGTTCAAGAAGGAAATCCCTTCATTTAAGCGAAGCGACTATTTCCATTTCATTGAAGAACTATCTACACCTGGCGTTCATGTACTTATCGGTTCTAGAAGAGTCGGGAAAACAACGGTCATTGATCAGATAATCCAATCCCTAATCGAAGAAAGAAAGGTAGATCCTAAACGCATCTTATTCACATCTTTGGAAAGACCTTACTTTGAACTAGTCCAAAATAAATTACTAACAGCCATAGAATTCTTCGAGCAACATATCTATGGGAAACCCATAAGTCAATCAGATGAGATGGTCTACTTATTCATTGATGAAGCTCAGTATGATCCCATATGGACAAGACAATTAAAGCAGTATAAGGATCAGCAAAGGAAGATATTTGCTATTGTATCCGGATCTTCTTCAACAGCACTGTATCGTGATACTACCGAAAGTGGTGCAGGACGATTTGATTCCCACCAAATGATGACTATGAAATTCAGGGATGTTGTTAGGCTGAGGCTTAATACCCAAGATAAAGAGTTATACGAAATATCCAGAGAGCTTAGGGATGCATTTGTTTTGTCTTGCAAGAAAAAAGATCCTGTAATCTATCATAAGACTGCATCTAAAATCATTACCAAGATTGCCACGCTTCCAATCCCAATAGAGCGTATATTCGAAGAATACCTGCTCAAAGGAGGTTATCCAGAATTCTACACTAGCTCTGACTGGAAGAAAATATCTACTTACTATCAAAGCAATGTATTTGACGCGATCATCCAGAAGGATGTCGTCAACGTATTCAATATCAAATTCCCACAACGAATCCGCACCCTCCTAGTACAAATCCTTGAACTTAGCGGATCAGTCCTATCAAGACAAAAGCTAGCTGAGTCTTTAAACATGCCTGGTAAGTTCAAGACCCTGGATCAATATATTGAAGCTCTCTCGGAAGCATTTCTTATACGCACCGCCATAAAATACCGAGCGGCTAGAGGAAGACCAAGCACCAAAGAGAAAAAGTACTTTGCAGCAGACATTGGTCTTAGAAATGCTACACTTGGTGTAGAACAGAGCACATTCACAGGCCATGAAAGAGGCGAAGTCATCGAAACCGTAGTATTCAACCATTCGCTAAGACTTGCTTTCCACATCGACAAACAGATACGCACCTATGGATACTACTGGACACCTTCAGAAGGACACGGAGAACGAGACATAATCATGGATATACGAAGAGCCCATCAAATGGCAATCCCTATCGAAGTCAAAAGCGGACAGTGCGGCCTAGGAGATATCCGAAAAGTAAAAGTGACTATATCAGATATGGAATCACCATTTGGCATCATCACCTGCAAAGACCAGCTAAGTCTGCAAGATGGAGTGCTAACAGTGCCTACTTGGATGTTTCTGTTGAGTTGTTGAGGTTCACTGTCCCAGCCTAGGCAGTGAACCTAACGTAGAATGCCCATGAGAAGACATGCAACAAATTTGACGCATCAAATTTGTGTACACAAAGTTCATGGAACTTTGTTGTAGCGCACGACTTGTAAGCTCTTGAATGATCACATGCTCTGTGCAAGGGATCTATGGATTTTAAGGGGGTGGTAGTATTTATTTTTTGTGGACTTGTGTTTCCAATTCTTTGAAGAAGGCCTCTCTTAGTTTGTTTATCTCTTTCATGATAGGTATTTGAAGCCCTCTTTCTTCGAGAATGTCGAGTCTTTCTCCGATCCAGGTTATCCAAATCTTGTTACCCGATAGGATGATTTGGTGGTCGATCTCTGAGAGCACTGCTTTCCAGTCGAGTTTCTTTTGTTGGGCTAGTGCCATACAATCGGTGAGATCTCCATCGCGTTCTGTGAATGTCTTGAATAGCAATACATCTTCTTTTGAGCAAAGCCAAACCTTCAGGTGAGCTAGCTCTTTTATGCAAGTAGCTCTTTTTTCATAGCAGTAGAGAGTTTGAATCCTTTGCATACCACTTTGTGGAAGAGGTCTATCCTAAAATCATCTCTTATCAAGATCTGGTTCAAGTCGACTTTTTTGTATTCGAAAGTAGGCGCTTTAGTCTTGAAATTTAGGTTTTTTAGCGCTGTTAGTGCATTATGATATTCAGTCTCTGCATCTACTATAATATCGATGTCTTTTGTCACTGGCTTCATGCCATAGTAGAGAAGCATAGCTCCGCCAATCACATAGAAATGGACTGGACTAGTGAGATGTCTGTCAATCTCTTCAAATAGTGGGTTTAGTTCATTGAAGTTTGATATCATATACTTCAGCCCTGTCTTCTATCTCCTTTAAGGATGGATAGTTAGGGATTCGTTCTCCTTCAAATATCTTGTGCAGATTGTCGATCATATCATGCTTGATACCGACGAGGTGCTTTTTATGTTTGGCATAAAATAATGCTACAAAAATGATGTTCATATAGTGAGGATCCTTTTCGGTTATCAGAAGTGAATGCCAGAAGATATCTTGCAACGTCAGTTTTTTCTTAGGGAGATAATAATAGTAGGTTGTCAACATCAGTTTGATCCTGTACTCATTGTATCTGGAGAAAGCGGTTTGTGTAGCATCCAGCTCCTCTCGGTTGGAGAAAATTATCTCCTCCTTAGTCTTGTGGTAGATTAACGAGCTAGGTATCACTCTTGGGTCGGTCATCTCTTCGTGTTTTTTTAATTCTTGGAGGAAGTCGATTAGTCTTTGCCAGATTTTGTGGTTCAATTTGTATCTGTCATCGGTTTTTAACAGGAGACTGATGCTTTTTGCTTGCTTGATCTTCTTGAATACCATAGTTCTTTTTAGATTTGATTCCTCCATGAGTTCCTTTAGCGTCTTTGGTTCTGATAATATGGTAAGGAAGTCTATTCCAGAGCCAGACAATGGTTCTACTAATGCTGGAGAGGATCTTAAGAGTTCAAGCAATATGCTGATGTAAGCCGCTCTTTTCGGTTCATAATAACCTCTTTTCAAGGTGAGGATTTCCTTTTTGATCAGGCTCTGGCCACAACGATATATCTGGACTTTGCTCCTGTGAAGCGTCTTGGCAATACTCGCGATATTCCTATCTCCTAAAGCGATCTGTCTTAAAACCTCTAATTCTGATCTTGAAAGTTTCATATAGTACACTAATATGTAATTAGTATATAAATCTATTGCAGATTGGTGTACTAAATAGGTGTAAACGGGTATCTTCAGTTCATTTTGTTAAAGAAAGAGGGATCTGAACTATAGGTTCAATGCCCCCGACGGGATTTGAACCCGTGTCACCACCGTGAGAGGGTGGTATGATTGGCCGGGCTACACTACAGGGGCCCAATCGACGGAAATAAAGAGGGGCGTTTTAAAGGTTTCGCAGACTTGTATCGTACTTTTCTTGTAGTCTGTGAAACACCGCCTCTTTCTCTTCGTCATCACTAAGAAACTTCTGATCAGGAATCCATAGATCAAGAGTGCAGCTTGCGCCATAATCATCCCATTGATCATTTTTGTCTATACGATCAAGGGAGAAGATATTGGACGGGATGATAAGAGCGGATTGCTTCGAATACGCAAAAGAGCCACGTTCGTTGCAGGAATCGATATGGATCAAGGCGTATTTGCCGTCATGTTCAGTAACCCAAGATTGAATAGAAGTCAATTTTCCCTGAAGTTCATAGCACCAATTGCCTTTTTCATAACCTCCATGGGCTTCAAGGAGTGCGATTCTTTTGGGGAGCTTGCGTATTTGCGCGTTAAGAGAGATCAGATCCCAAGTGATCTCACTTACTGGATCAAGGACTTTTTCCAGGGTCATTGCAGTGATATCTGGTGTAGTCCATCTATATACTAGATCAGGATCATCACTATAAAACACATTAAGATCATAGAGGTCATATTCAAGGTTCTTTTTATTCAATTGCGGCATAATCATGGGAGGATTGTGGACTTTAAGAAGCTGAAGCTTTTTATCTAGTCCACAAACATAGTCCATATGTTCCCTGGAATGCCATTTCTCAACGATAAAGGTATAGTCGAATGTATAGAAAGGGGCTTGATAAAAGTGGATTTATATGAGAACCAGATCCAGCCAGCGACACTTGACATCCGAGTGGGAAGGGTCGAGCTTTATGACAAAGAATCGATGGGACAAACTATTTTGGAGTATAACAGCAGGAAATCCCGGGATGCGGATCTGGGGCCAACAGATGAATTCGCTAAGATTTTCCCCGAATCAGAAGCGCCGATCCGTATACCCAGCCAATCATATCTTGAATTATTCATCGGCGATGATTTCTGGTATGACAAGACCCAACTGTTCCCATTTGCCGATCTGCGAAGCAGCAGGGGAAGACTCCATCTTGACCTACAACAGCATATAGTCCATGGGGAGCATGGGCCTTTCATCTCACTACGCAATGAAAACCCTAATGACATAGTCCTCTATGGCAAGACGCCATTTGCGCAGTTATTCTTCTCTCCATTGCGCGGAGCGATTAAATCAAATGGGTATGTGGTGGCAAGGCCAGATGAGGCGCGATCAATAGCCAATACTTTAAGCGATGATCTGGAGACAAGCGGTCCAGTAGTAGTGTTCCGACTTGGAGAGAAGGCGTTGCGATTCAAGAAGATCGGCGTGATCGACACAAGACACAAGTACAAAGATGATGAGCTATACGAGACGCTGGACACTAGTCTAGGGTTAATCCAATCACCGGGGGAACCATTGATATTCTCACTTGAGCCACGGCTCAAGATGCCTGCGGATGTAGGGATCCCTTTGTTGTGGAACTATTATGCGATGCCTCTTAGGACAAAAGGATTCGTTCCATCCGCGTCAATTTTCGATTCTATCCAATCATGCGCAGGATGGATAGATCCAGGTTATGAAGGATTTGTGACCGCTCACCCAAGGCGGCTATTGACATCAAAATCATATCATCGAGGCGATATCGCCGCATTCGGATTCCTGATAAGATATACGGATCCGTGTGGACGGGTGTATGGCAATTGCGGGAACCATTATCAGGGAAGCAATGGCGCTGGATTCCGGTCTTAGACTAACTTTTTAAATCGCGCACTTTTTCGTATCTGCATGGAGACAAATAACAAGGGCAGTGTTGTCGGCGAACTCGCTTACTATACTTTCGTCGCAGGCTTGCTCGTCGGAAGCTATATGGGGTACATCAACCACAAGAACAAGAGAGTTGACGTTCCTCTGTGCCGGCTAACATCCGAAGGCGAGATAACTGAGAATCTCTATCAACGCAACATACGTTTGAATGCGAACCCGAAGTAGGGCAATACCTTTTTATCTCGGGACACATATTTGTTGTTATGCCTGGAAAACTGATTCTACCACCAAACTATATCGATATCATAGATCCATTGATATTCCTAGCAGGCCCTATCACTAATGCGCCGAATTGGCAGCCTGAAGCGGTGAAGATAATCTGGAGTCTTGATCCGCAAATCTACATCGCAAATCCTAAACGGATAGAGAAATTTGAGTCAGATGATCCAAAAGAGTTGAAGAGGCTATATAATGAACAGGTAGATTGGGAGACATATCATCTCAAACGGGCAGGCTTGGCAAGCTTTTTCACACGAGATATGCTTGGAGGCGGACAAAGAGAATATGGGCAATCGGGTGTGATAATGTTCTATCTAGCGAATCCTGCCTCTCATCGATGCGATCGACCCTATGCCCAGACCACCCGATTTGAACTTGGGGAGTGGAAAGCAAGACATCAGTCACAAGGTGCGTTACTTTGTGTAGGGATAGAGAAGGGGTTCACGAATGAGAAGTATATCCGTCGGAGATTCGCTCAAGATTGCCCGACTGTGCCCCTATGTGACACGTTGGAAGAGACTTGTCAAGAGACTGTCAGACTCGCACGCACCGAATTCCCAACCCTTTTCGAGAACACCAGGTAGTTCTATTTTGTTGTCACTAATTAGTGGTTATGAATCAGAAGGTTTATATACCCATGAAGCATATTCTCGTCTATAAAGCTAGGCCGGCTCGAATATATAGGCAGTCCTTTTCGAGAAAAGAACACGATTGTGACCTAGTCCGATTAAACATGAAACCTGACAAAAACGTGATACGAGGAGACTTGTCTTCCTCAAGGGACTCCGGGATTATGACTCCGTCTAAATCGTATCCAGTGACCTTTCTCATGGGTTTGTGGGGAGCATTGTATCCCGTTTATCATGCGATGAGAGGCCTGTCCTTTGGGCCAACCCTAGATGTGGTCCGAGATGAGATGGGTGTCCTAGCTTATACATTAGCAGTGGGACTTTGCGGAGATCTAGTCGGAAATTATGTAGTAGAAAATGACGCGAACCAGTTGCAGGACGAGGAAAATCCGCTTGTACGGATGCTTGGGAAGGAGTATTATTGCTCACTAGTCGATGAAGCGAGAATCATACGTAAATGTAGCGGGAAAATCTTGAGCACGCACACCCATGAGATGACAAGCGGAACTGCGGTCTTCAAGGATGGACATAATACAAGAGTAACTCTAACCTATGAGCAAGGAGAAGCAAATTTCATTTTCAAATACCTCCCAAACACAAAGCACAGGGTTGCAAAGAACATCACTAGCTACCTAATTGATAAAGGATGCGAGTTTGTCCCAAATGTGATAGTCCCAGATGAGGTCAGAGACTATTTCCATAATGACAACGAACCTAAGAATCGGGGGGTATTCTATGAATGGATTGGAGTTGAGGATCTAGAAACTATCTTGGGAGAACCCGCATTGCAAGCCGATAAGATGCCTGGTCTAGATGAAGTGAAAAGTATCATAGACAAATCGTATCTGCTAAATACATGTGGATGGATGGGAAATGCGGTCGGCAATGCTCAAGCGGTAGACGCGCCAATCCATTCATTCCACAACGATCTGGTCGACAAATTAGATGAGCTTGGCGATCAACTTATGAAAGCGCATGAGTGTATGTTTGGGAACAGGAAACCGATGCCTGTACATGGCGACTTGCATCAAGGTAACGTGCTTGGAGCATGTGAATATATTATAGATTGGGAGAATGCCCATTTGGGGATACCCTACCATGATTTTGCGCATTTTAGCGTCGTTAGTGATTTTGACCGCAGTGTGGAATATTCGGCAGCCAAGGATTATGCCCTAGAGAGACAGAGACTTGTTTACCAAGATGATAAGAATATGCCAATCGCGCAAACCAGCTTGATCGAATCAGAGGTAAGGCTAAGTTTGCTCGATAGATATTTCAGGGCATTGAAGAGCTTAAAGCAGGAATATCGCGAAGGGGTAGAGAAAGCATGCAAGTATCTCCTAGTAAGCGCGACGAATGCCTTGGAAGAGCACTCAAATGCCACTGGCAACCGGGATACTTTAGACGCATTGATCGCCTCAAGAAGATGGCAGGGCCTAGAAAAAGTCGCCTATGACTCAAGATCGAGTGTAGCGTACGCTCATAGCGCATATCATAAGCACAGACAAGTCGATAAAGAGAGTTTAGCTTGCCGACAGGTAGATGAACATATCGCAGTACAGGACAACCGAAGATATATGGATTCTATGATCAGATCATTTTTTCCGAGACTGTGCACGGCGTTTGGCGCAAATCTGTATATCTCCACCTTGATATCCGGATCAAATGAGGCTAGTAAACTCGTCCAAAACCATGATGCGGGGATGTTTTTCTTGTTGCTTAGCCCGATATTTGCTACGTCAGTATTTGTGACCTATGGAGCACCTATCTATGACAAGATGAGGCGCAAGATAAAAAATTCAATTAGGGAGTATCTGGCAAGATGAAACATATTCCGACTATCGATGAAAAAGATAATGCCCCATCACAGACACAGAAGATGGGCCACAAGACACTTGACTGCAGGGTGAACGAATCATTGAGACAATGGAATCGATGGCCGCTATGGATGACCGGGTTTGTCGGCGGATGTGGTCTGCTCGACACGCTCCAGACCATGTATCAAGGCGGAGAGATTGGAGCGCATCTGTATGGAGCAGGCATCCTTACGACAGTCGCCGCGATATGCGATGGCCTAAGGCACTCCATAGCTACACGGAGCGCACAAGCCACTTTGAGCGAGAAGAATCCATTAGTCGCATTGCTTGGGGGAATATCCTATGATGAACTTGTGACGAATGTAAGAGACGCTTATGATCTGCATGGCGCGCCAGTATCAGTCACTGCTCAAGGCACACTTGCTGGAACAGCGGTCTTCAAGAGAGGATACCATACCAAACTGACATTATGTTTTGAGGATGGACAAGTGTCCCTCTTGCACAAATACTTAGATCGCGCGAAACAGGATGCCGCAAAAAGCATAACGCGAAGACTGCATGAGAAAGGGCACAGCTTTGCGCCTCGATTAGTAAGCATACACACTCCAGAACATATCAAAGAAGGGGACGACAAGAACTATGGCGCGTTCTATGAATGGGTAGATATGCCTGATCTGGAGAGCACTCTTGGCGAACCTACCGCGGTATCAATCAATCTTCCGACCGTGAGGACCATCAGCCGGACGATGTCCAAAATGGAAAATGTGAACACCCTGCCTTGGACCCATATAGTGAATTATCCAGAGATCAAACCGGCCCCTCGCTACTCTTTTCATAAGGAATTGGTGAGAAAAATAGGGGAGCATCCTTTAGCTGGGAGATTGGATGATGCTTTCACAAAGTCGATATCCGGCGTGCACCCAGTCCCAATCCATGGCGACCTGCATCAAGGCAATATACTAGGAGAAGGCGACTACATCAT
Organism: uncultured Methanosarcinales archaeon; assembly: GCA_964359785.1. Taxonomy (GTDB): domain Archaea; phylum Nanobdellota; class Nanobdellia; order Woesearchaeales; family JAGWAF01; genus JACQSU01. The sequence continues at coordinate 22,176 of CAYHWL010000003.1, forward strand.
CGACTGGGATAGCGCACAGTTAGGGATACCTTATCAAGACTTCTTTCATCTTGCGGTCATAAGCGATTTTGACAAAAGTCAAGACTATGAGAGGACGAGAAAATATGTGTTGAAGACACAGGAAGGATCCTGCGGGACACAAAGCACGCGTGACGAGACAGTGAAATTGATCGAGGCGGAAGTGCTCATGAGCTTGCTTATCAGATATGATAAGACATTGATTTTGGGGAATTTCCAGCCGCAATTTGAGGCAGACGTCGCGAGGTCATGCAAATATCTGCAGCATAAAACAGTCTGCGCCCTTGAAAGCCATGCGCGGACGACTGGAAGACAAGACATCCTCAAGACATTCTTGAGATACTCACATGAGAGATTTGGCCATCTTGAGAGTGTAGTCTATGATCCAAGATCAAGCGTCGCATTCGCCCATAACGCGAATAGCAGGCATAGGACCATCTCAAAAGAGGTTGTGGCAGGTGAGAATATCAAGACACATCTTGCTAAAGTAGAGAAACTTCATGTAGAATACAATAGGAAGATGAGCACACCGCTCGCCACGACACTGTTCACGGGAATCACATCGGGGGCATTGCTTGGCGGCGCACTCATACCTCATCTCTACTATGGAAATATCGAGGAAGCAATGGCTCTGACCGAATCTGCACAATCTTTGGCGCCGCTTGCCATCGCGGCTATAGGTATCGGGATCTTGAGCTACAATATGGATCTTGTAAGCCACTATATAAAAAAAGGACTCCGCGCATTAAACGGGATGAACTGGCAAAAATGAGAATCGCAATATTCGACAACGAAGGCGTGCTTGTCCGGAGCGATTGGGATAGTGTGTCTAATACTATCTCTAAATGCTTGGGGGTCCCCTATGAGTCTGGGAACGACCTTAAGAGACGATTCAAGTTGTGGAAGGATGGGCCTGACAATCCGTTGGATATCTATGGGAGAGGTCCGGAGCATATGACTAGTGACACATTTTGGGATATCGTGCTACGAGAAGCATATCAGGCGCAGTCCACACCTGAGAGGATAAATATGCTGTCTAGCGTGATGAGAACTCTCACTAGCATCGTGAATGAAGAATCTATTGGATTAGTAAAGGAATTAAAGAATGCAGGACACAAAGTGTTCATGCTCTCCAATGCCATCCCTGAAATCACTCAAGGCAACCAGAGACACGGATACTATGCGCTATTCGATAAATGCTATATCTCATGGCGGATCGGCCACAAGAAACCCACACGTGAAGCATACGAGACGCTTCTTAGTAGTGAGGGGCTAGACGCAGTCGATTGCTTTTTAGTGGATGACACCCCTAAGAATGTCGAGGCGGCGAGATCCCTTGGCATGGGCGGGATGGTCTATACCCTCGGTGATGATTTTGCCGCCTTACGAAACACATTGAGAGATTATGGATTTCTTGTGCGCTAGATCATAGCGATCCTGACAGTTCTTCTGGAATGCTAAAAAGCCCGAAAAGCGAAGTCGAGATCATCTGATTGAGCCGGATGATCTCGCCAAGGTGATATAATATCACATTATCGACCCCTTTCTTGGTCTGGATAAGGGAGTAGACGCTGCCATTGAGAAGCTTCTTTTTTTGCGCCGCCATCTGATGGGCTTTTGTGAAGTCATTATCAAAATAAGCTTGTCTTAGAAGCTCGAACATGGACGCGACATCCGCGTACAATGCGATGACCTCTTTACTTGCCTTGAATGATTTTTGTGAAGCGAGAAACTTATACAGATAGTAGTAAGAGTGGCAGACAAGAGAGAGCCTTCCGACCATCATATAGTGCATATAGCTGTCTTTGGAGCCGCCGATCTTGTGCTTGACTATTATCCGGCGCAGAAAATTCGTGTAGTTGTCGAATTCGTCCTTGGTAGTCTCAAATCGCGCCAGATCATGCGCTTTCCCTGTCTTGATATCCGTCAAGATGCCGTCGATCTGGACCTTGATGATGAAAAAGAGCTTATTGAGGATTGTCTGATAATTATCGCTGGAAGGTTCGGCTATACTAGCCGCCACCACAATCTTGTTCTTCTCTTCCATAGTATCAAAACCAAGAAGCGACTTCTTGACAATATCCGCGATCAATGCTACCTCTTCCTGCGATTTTGTCCTGATACGGATAGTATCATAGCCTTTGCGATAAGCCTGATTGAGGATGTTTTTGATCGTACGTTCTTCCTCTTCCTTCAGTTTGGAGATATCAAAAAATACGATCTGTTTGTGGCGGTCGCGGTCTTTTGGCAGGTTGATTAGCAGGGATCCGGCTTCTTGCTCAAGATCAACCTCCTGGCCTTCTTGGATCTCCTGCTCGCGGATCCAATCTATTGGGAGGGTCAGAGTGTAGGAATGGTTGCCCTGGCGGATGATCTTGCGTTTCATCGACGATTGAAATGGGTTGGAATATAAAAAGGTTACTATTGATATAAAGAATATTCTTAATAGCGGCGGCATATTAACACCTTTGCCATCACCCAGCTATCAAGGTGGTCAAAAATGAGTGACAAGACACTAGAGAAGCTGCTGCAGGAGATACAGACACAATGCCTTGATGGGGAATTGACTGTGGTAGACGCTGTCAGACGGATCGATAATCTGGTGGGCGGGGTACGCGCGGCAGAATATCAGCCTGGCGTCAAGGCTAAGGTCTACACACCTGCAGGTGACTATAAACTCCAATCAGGTGGTTATAGAAGTAGATGCGAAGAGAGAAACGTCGCGCTGTTAGTCGGACTATATGATCTTGCAAGAGCGCACGGAAGCATGCAGCCTGGAGGAGTCCACGCAGGACGCAGTTGCAGCACCAAACACCACACCGACGGAATCAATGATATCCGAATGAAATACCTGGGCGGACTCATGCGTCTATATTGAGAGCTCATCCGGAAAAAGATCTCACAATCACAGGAAGGAGCAAACAGCCCATCGCGTGCGTCTTTCTTATGCCGCTTGAGTGGGTAAGCAGACCGATGCAAGTGCTCAAGAGGAGGATAAAGAGTCCAGGGATGCCGCTAAGCAGCCAGACCATCGCCACGCAGAAGAGGAGGACGCAAAAGCAGGATCTTTGATAGTCAATTTGCGGCATGATCCTCGTGAATACTCTTGCGATGCAAAATGTCGCGAACACACTGACGCAAGCCACCAAAAGAGAGACTATAGCTAAGATGGACGCATCGATAAAAGAAAATGAGGGCATCAATTCCTGCACTGCCACAATGGCGCCGTTTCTCGCCTTTCCGATGGCTAGTAAGGTCACAATGGAGAACACGAAATTGATCATGCTCACACCCGCGACAATGAGGATGTATGCGGTCTCTTGCGCAGTCGGAATCACTAGTGAAGCAAGAGCCACACCTTGACTTGCGCCAATGCCGGGTAGAAGCGCAGTGAGACCACCGGCAATGACAGAGACAATTCCATAGAGCAGAAGAGTGGATGAGCGAACCTGTATCTCTTCTGTCTCAAACTGCGGAGGGATGCAAGAATACTCCCTAATCGATGTGATAAGCATCGCTATCCCAAATGCTCCGCTAAGCAGAGGGAGAAGAGGGTCGCTAATCGGTCCATCCAGCGTGAAGAGGCCAAGGATCCCGGATGACATGAAGATGAGCGACGCCCACAATATCTTCCTCAACTTTTTTTCCGTGAGAATCAAAATCAAGATTGCCACAATGATTATCCCTCCAAGATAAGGCTTGATCGCCTCTTCGAGGGCGGGGAGAAGATATAGCGCCAATGGGATAGATAGCAGACCTAATAAGAGTGAGATAAAAGCGCCGATCACAGATAATCTTATCGCCTCAAAACCTTGCCCTTGCATGAGGAGCTTGTGAGCAGGAAGGACGCTTAGAGCCGTGTCTGGATTAGGCGCGCCAAGGAAAGTGGATGGCACCATATCCACGAAGATATGAGTGATAGCCACTGACACGATAAACGAACAGAGCGCCAAAGGTGAAACGAATTGGAGAAGCACCGCGGAGAAGGATAGTATTATGGCGCAGACAAGATTGATATGGATGCCGGGCGTGATGCCAGTGACGAGGCCGGCGATAACACCAACCATCGTAAGTCCTATAACCTCAATCATCGGATCTGCACTTCGCGGTCTTGCTCTCTTTTATTATCGAGTAGCTGTTGGCCACAAACTCCTTTTGACCATTGTAATCCTGGTAGGAACCCTGGAACTGAACTGTCGAGCCGCATGGCAAGGAGTCTTTTGATCTGATAACCACCGGAATAAATTTTGAGACTGTCAAGATAGTCAGGTCTGATTTTTGGGAGGAAGAATAGATTCTGGCTGTGAGCGTATCCTCATTTTGACAGGTAGAATTCGTGTAGGCGGACGTAACATAAAGCAATGGCATGCCCAATAGAAGGACAACCAAAGCTAGCCTTTTTAGAGAAGATTCTTCCATTGAAGATAGAATATGCGTTGTTTTCAAATGCGTTGCTAACCCAAATCCGGAAAGAACCTATATATAGTTGGGATATTATCAGAATGATGGGGATTATTGCGTAAAAATGGCACAAAACAAGCATAAACACGGCCTCGGGTATAGGATTCTTGGGGGTATTTTGCTTGCCGCAGGCATAATCATGTTATTCACTCCAGGCCCGGGATGGGCGACAATCTTCGTCGGATTATATATGATGGGACATGACAAGGCCATCAAGATCATCCAGAAGAAATTCGGCGTGATCTGGAATCGCAAGAAATAGATTTCAATTAGTCTTCCCGAAGCATTTCTCGTAATAATCACACTTACCTGTAGCCCATTTGCATAAAGGGGTGATCTTCTTAGGATAATCCTGGATCGCGTCGCTTTGCGTGTGCATATGGATAAGCTCGATCTCTAATCTAGCCAGGTCCATGATATCCTGGTCAACAGTCACACTCTTCTCAACATGACTTGTGTCTTTGAGGAAGTAGATGCCCACCACGTCAGGAGGGGTACCGTGCTTTTCCTTGTAGAGCAGAGCGTAGATGCCTAATTGCAGACGATACTCCTCGCTGATGTCATCTTTTTTACTAGTCTTGTAATCCATTATGCGGATCTTGCCTTTTATCGTCTCAATAGCATCGGCAAAACCCCTAACTGAAAGTTCTTGGGAATGTAGGAGCTGTTCTCTTAGAGGGGTGTGTTCCTTGAACGCTTCTGTGAAATCCCCTGGGTGGGATATCATTTTCTGGGCAAATGAATCGCTCCAATTTAGCACCATAAGAAGTGTCTCCTGGAAAACCATATGCTCCTGATGCTCTTCCACGCCCAATGTGATGAACTCCTGTCGTTGCTTGTTCCAAAAATGGACGAGAAGAGACTGGGCCTTGGATCTGATGATCTCCTTGCAATTGTCTTTTGTGATGCCTGTGATGTCGATGTCGAAGATATTTTCGAGGACGGAATGCACGATCTTCCCCCTGACTGTAGCGATGCTTGGCAGAGAGGGAAGACCCATGATATATCTGTAATAGTACTTTCTAGGGCATTGCTTTAATGTGTTGATAGAAGAAGGGGACTCGACGCGTTTTGCCATCCTATCCCGGGTTTTTGATTGGTTTAACTGTCTTGTGGTGGGGTGTCGAGTCGGGGTGAGAAACGTTTATATATAGTGCAGTACCGTGAGCAGACCACGGTGATAATATGCGACGACACTTGAATTTGGTCTTGACGGTGCTTTTGGTCTTTTGCGCGATTGGGCTGCTTGTCATTTCAGTCGATACCCTCCGTGGTTTGACTGGCGCCGTAATCACCGCATATGATCCGCTCAATGGCCGCACCGTTTTGCAAAATGGGGTTTCATTAAACTTATTGCCATTTAGATCATTATTCACAGATATACCTGCTACGGTCCTTGAATTTGAGAGAAGACCCATAGCGGGAAATTTTGTAGTACAAACAAATGGAAGCGGATTCTCGATTTTTATCAATAAAAATGGTTCAAATACACCCGCAAGTCTATTGTACGACGTTCAAGGAGAGATATCAGGGCGTACCGGTACGCAAGCACTTAACTATCGGACTGCCGCGACGCCAGTCAATAGGTGTATGCTGATGCTCACTTCTGGAAGATGCACTGATCTTGATGGTATGAATGTGTTGATACGCGGCGTAGCCGGCGCAGGCGGAATCGGGATATCACAAGACACCTGCGTCGATCCAACTGGATCTGTGACACGCTGCAGCGGATCTGGTTGCACTGTATCAGAATCTTATTGCTATAATGATGTGGTCAGGACAACAAGATATAACTGTGCCAATTGCACTGATGGTATCTGCCTTCCTGAAAACAGAGCATCCTATCTGCGATTGGAAAAAATCAAAGTAATAAGGACAATACCCTCTGATGGAGTATTGGAGCTAACATCACTAACCGGTTATACTGTGAAAGGCAATGAGGAGATCATGATCAGCGCGGTCATCCGAAATGCGGGGAATAGCACTGTGAACCGGACAGTGAATGTAGCCGGCAGCTGGACCAATCAAACCGGCGGGGTCATCGCGACTCTTGCAGGTCAATTCAAGATCGATATCCTTCCTGGACAAGTCCTTGACCAAGATGTATACGGTAAGTTGACAGTCCAAACCAGTTTTAGTTATGACACTAATGAGACGTTGAACATGTCAATCAATGACACCTATGCTATATTTGATAACCGATATGTCAATTCAGTGGCATTGTTCACTGTGAAACCAGGATCCGCCTGCAGTGCGACAGTATCGGTCAATGACACATTCCACAAGGGCATTGTGTATGGCCCAGATGCTATCGGTGAAGATGTATGTTGCCTTTATCCAAACTGCAGTGATTATAACGCATCTTACTCATCCTCAAGCGGACCTTACCTCTTCAAGACATACTGCGGTGTCGACGGGCCGGCCAACAAGATAGTGCAATGTCAAGGCCAATGCCAAAACGGTGCTTGTGTCAGACCTGCAAAAGCGATCAATGAGGCATGCGATCTGAATAATACCTGCGCAGATGGCCTCGAATGCAGACTCTCACCAAACGAATACTTCGTAAACACCACCACCACTGCGAACTCCGTCGTGGATTATCCATATCCTGATGAGAATGCGACACTCTATCAAAACTTCACTTTGAATTACAACGCAAGCGGCATGAGTGTGCAAGCCGATGTGCTGCCACCATCAACTGTGGTCGCTAGTGTCCCCGGAAAATCCGTCACATTCAAAACGATGTATGGGACCGAGAACTGCCGATGCATCGGTACATCAGACTGCGCGGGAGGAGTGACCAACCCTTGCGTCCCGAGCGCAAGGAACTGTAATTGCCAGCAGGAGCTTAGATTATCAACGGGTAATCAGGCGAACGTATCGATACAGTCAATGACTGGGTCATTTGTACTACGACCACTGCAAGATCTTGATAAGAAAGTAGACATGGTATGCGCAGGGCAATACCCCTGCAAAGTAGCGCTAAGCTTGACGCCACTAGGAAACAATGTCTTACTGACTGCTGTAAATGTCACTGACGGCATATCCTGCGCTGACGGAACACTTGTCGGAAGATGCTCACTCACACAACCTAATCTATGCGTGGCTGCTAATACGCCGATGGTGTTGAATTGTTCAGTGTGTGGATGCGCAAATGGAGGGACTTGTCTGTCGAATGGTGCATGTCAAGTAACAGCTTGTTCTGATGGGACTCTCGCTGGGCAATGCTCAACGAATAAGCCGATGAAGTGCCAGCAGTTGGTTGGCTGTGCACTGGGAAGTACGTGTACATCTGGAGTGAGCCTAGTATCCGACTGCGCCACATGCGGATGCGGCGACAGACAGACCTGTTACAACAACCAATGCGTGCCAGAGATGCTGGATGTGAACTTCGCAAACATCCCTTCACAGGTGATAAGGAACTCGAACTACACTTGGGGAGGAGTTGGCAATCTTTTCTTACCTCGATATGACTATACTTGGGTCCCCGAAAAAATTGAGTTGTATGGAACAAATAACACATTATCAAATCTAGCCTATAAGATGAGAATGGTCAATTCTAATCTTATCAATGATATTATCCTAGAACCTAAGGGATATGCCATTGGGATCTATGTCGCAAATGGAGCGTATTATCCGGCGATGATATCCCAATCATTTTATATCAATAGCTCTATGCCAACTGGTAATTATACATTAGGATTCTATAACCTCACCTCAAATATAGATTTGTTCACCAAAAACACCACCTTTGAACTCATTGATTTCAATTTGAGCAATTATGCGTCAATCAATCCGGCCAGCGGGATCAATATCAGAAATTTTGAAATGAAGAGCGTGACAGGTCCTGGAAACTCTGGAAAGATAGGGAATCAATTCGGGGTTTGGTATTATAACACAAGCAATCCTGGGCCGATTCCTATGATCACCATGTATACTACTTGGGGGAATGCATCGGTTACTACGTACTCCAAAGATCCAACAAGATGGACCACTTATATGATATCAGATGAAGATGAAGGCAGGACCGTGAAGGAAATCAACGGAAACAAGGTGTATGTCAGCACCATACCCAGAATAACTGTTGTCGGAATAGGAGCAACCCAGAGATCCAATACGGAAATGGGATATAGCTGGATATCCGGAGATAAATATGTCTTTGTAGGAAGCAGTCTTTCTCCATCAGGCGAATACAACAATGTGTCGGCTCTCTTGGACTGGTATCTAGCAAAATATCCAAGCAGTCTAATAGAAGGCCAGGAGAACTATATCGTGACATTCCAGAAAGGATGGAATCTGATAAGCCTGCCGCTTATCCCAAACAACAAGAACATCAGCTATCTTGTCAGTGGAGTCCGTGACAAGATCGGAAAGATCTATGATTATGACCCTGCCGTGAATGGATGGAAGATATTCAATGGTGATCCTTCCATGCCAAGCAATCTGGACACCCTGCAAGAAGGACGCGGATACTATCTCTACGCCAAAGACGCAGGAAGCTTTAGTGTGATCGGGTCACGAGGAATCGCACTGCGAGGACAACCAGAGATCCCCCCGACATTCAGATTGACACAAGGATGGAACCTTGTCTCTTTGCACAACAAGAACCCTACGAACGCCAAAGACGCATTCAGAAGCATCTTGCCAAGCTTGAATTCATTGTGGACGCTCGATAATGGAGGATTAGTGAAACTATCCACCACTGATGCAAACCTGTCTTCTGGACAAGGATACTGGGTGAACCTGGCCAAAAATGACACGCTCGTATCATAAGGCGGAAGCGGTCGTAATCGCCGCCCTCTTTGCATCATTGATAGTCTATGCAGGGCCACCCATGTTCCCAGAACAAATATATGGGACAGTGACAAAACTTGGCGTGAACGTGCCGGACGGGAATCTTATCACGATAAGCACTCCTGATGGAAGTTATACAAAGACGACTTTGACAAAAGGCGGAAGATATGGATGGGACCCTGTGTTCACCATACCCGTGCAATCAGAAGACAGCATTGGAGCACCGCTTGATTCCAAACTGATGTTCTATATCAATGGAAATCTGATATTCAACAAAAGCTTCGAACCCGGAAGCACAAGCAATGTGAACATCCAAGTGAGCGGTCCGATATGCGGGCTTGGCGGATGCGAATCAGGAGAAGACTGCTTGCGATGCAGAAGCGATTGCGCATGCCAGAACACCCCTATCTCTTCACTCAAGAATCCGTCAGATTTTTTCATAGGCGATGTCCCAGGATTTTCCGTCCTTCTTGACACAAATGTGACAACCAATATCTTGAGCCTTGCCTCTGACACCGCGACAGCAATCATACCAATCGCAGCAAGCCTAGATCAATTCAACCTAAGCAAAATCAAGATGGCACGCGGCATTGTCGGAAATCGGAACTATGCCATCGTAAATTATGATGGCGAGAAAACTGTATCTGTCGGCAAGTCCAGCGGCTCAAACGCGGTCTGCGTGAAGGACGTTGCTGTGGCCACCGTCGCAGAGATGAGTGAGAACTGCACAAACGCAAATGAGCATATAGTAAACTGCACAGGAGCATCATATTCTGGATTCCGTTGCTACAATCTGGGCACCACCTATAAAGTGACTGGACTAATGCACAGCGCAGTCATCGAGATACCCCTATTTGTCTATTCGCTCTCTACTGGTGGAACCACGACATCAATCGCTGATGTGACCACTACAGGCACAACATCCAGCTCCACTTCTGGGACACCCACAAGGCACAGCCAGAGCAGTCTTGGCTATCAATCAATGTCAACCAAGACCAATGGCACATTGAAACCGGATGCGCCTTATGTATGCAAACCAAGCTGGTCATGCACACAATATGACCGATGCCAACCAAGCGGCAAGCAATTCCGGATATGCACTGATTCAGCCAAATGCGGGGTGCTGGAAGCTAAACCAGCAGTTGAACAAGCCTGCCAATATGTGAAGGCTTATGTGCCGCCTGTATATCAACCACCTTATATCCCGCCTGTGGCAAACCCGACTCAGCCTATCTCCGAACCTGTTTACCAACAACCTGTGATTCAGGCTCCGGATCAAGAGCAGATCACTCAACCGATTGTGGAACAACCAAAGCAGGACACCTCCATGATCTGGGTTTATGCCCTCCTTGGGATTGCCGCGCTCACAGGAATAATCGTGGTAGTGCTGTATATGCGGCAATCAAAGACAGAGGCATCTCTGGAGTCCGTCGAGTATATCCATACCATGAGATATAATGGATATGAGGAACCAGTGATACGCAATATCCTTGACCAACAACAGTGGCAGAAGAAAGATATAAATTCGGCATTTGATGCCTATCATAAACGATACGGGTGATAACAATGAACAAAACCGCGATGATACTTATAGTGATATGCGTCCTTGCTTTTCTAGCAGGATGCCAAAAGGAGACTGCCGCAGAGACGCAAGCAGACGATATCAAAGTCCCTGCCAACGCAAGACCATATGAACTGCCACCTTTGCCTCCGCCAGCCGAACCAGGTGTGAAACAATACGATGTGCAAGAAGGGAAGTGAGGCAACACTTAGAGCGTGGCTGTCAAAATGAGCAAGAGTGATCAAGGAGCATATGGATTGATTGGATCTTGGGTATACGCGATCGCAGGCATCACCAAGAAGTCCTACATAAGTTATTTAAATAGCGCAAAGGAGTCTTCGTCTATGGCACTCAAGTATTCTTCGACCAAGGATCTAGATGTATCTACGCATATAGTCGAGCAGGTCATAGGCCAGGAAGAGGCAGTCGAAGTCGTGAAGAAAGCCGCTTCACAGCGGCGACACGTACTTCTAATCGGAGAGCCAGGCACAGGAAAATCCATGCTTGGGCTGGCACTTGCCGAATTATTGCCAAAAGAGAAATTGATGGACATAGTCTCATTCCAGAACCCAAATGATGAGAACCAACCTTTGATTCGGACAGTACCTGCCGGACAAGGACGCGAACTTGTCGCACGCGGCAACCTGCAATCACTTGGAGTATTCCGCAACCAAAATTTCATCCTGCTTGTCTTGGCAATCATCACCATGGTCACACCATGGTGGGCAAGAAGTTACTACAAATCAGATATCATGTTCGCGGCATTCTTCCTAGGCGGCATGGGATTTCTAGCAGCATTTGTCCTGATGCTATCTATGAATAAGAGAGTGGGAGGAATAAAGATCGTTGTGCCCCGTCTTATCGTGGACAATTTCAAACGCAAGAACTCACCATTCTATGACGCGACAGGCGCACATGCTGGAGCGTTACTAGGAGATGTATTGCATGACCCCTTCCAATCAGGAGGCCTAGGGACACCTGCACATGAGAGGGTGGTCGCCGGCATGATACACAAAGCTCACATGGGCGTGCTTTTCATCGACGAGATAGCCACACTCGCACCTTATACTCAACAAGAATTGCTCACTGCGCTTCAAGAAGGCAAATTTCCGATCACTGGACAGTCCGAGAGATCTGCTGGCGCCATGGTCCGCACAGAACCCGTACCATGCAACTTCATCCTAGTCGCTGCTGGCAACATGGAGACCATAAAAAATATGCATCCAGCGTTGCGCTCACGTATCAGGGGATATGGATATGAAGTATACATGAAAGACACCATCAAAGACACAGCGGAGAACCGCGACAAGATAGCGGTCTTTGTCGCGCAAGAAGTCTTCAAGGACAAGAAGATCCCGCATTTCGACAAATCAGCGGTGAGCGAAATAATCGAGGAAGCCAGACGCATGGCAAACCGGAAGGGACACCTGACAATACGGTTCCGTGAGCTTGGCGGACTCATCCGAGCCGCAGGAGATCTTGCGACTGAGGACAAATCATCTCTCGTGTCAGCCAAACACGTCCAGAAAGCCAAGAGGATATCACGATCGCTAGAGAAACAGATCGCAGACCAGTATATCGAGCGTAAGAAAGAATACGAGATATTCATCACCCACGGCAAACGTGTCGGACGAGTGAATGGGCTTGCTGTGATCGGGTCTGATGCATCACACTCTGGAATAATATTGCCTATTGAAGCAGAAGTGACGCCTGGCGGAAAAGAACGAGAGATAATCGCCACCGGAAAACTAGGAGAGATAGCCCGCGAAGCAGTCAAGAACGTGTCTGCTATCATCAAGAAATACTTTGGCGAAGACATCAAAGAGAACCACGATATCTACGTCCAGTTCCTGCAGACATATGAAGGCGTCGAGGGGGATTCCGCGTCTATCGCTGTGGCTACTGCTATCATCTCCGCGCTCAAAGAAGTGCCTGTCAAGCAAGAATATGCGATGACTGGATCGCTTTCAGTCCGTGGAGAAGTATTGCCAATCGGCGGAGTATCCTCCAAGATAGAAGCCGCTATCGAAGCTGGAATCAAGCAGGTGGTCGTCCCAAAATCTAATATGGGAGATATCATAGTCGATGCCGAGAAGCTAAAGAAAATCAAGATCATCCCAGTCGAGACCATCGAAGAGGTGCTCTCTGAAGTGCTGGACTGGAAAGGCAAAGAGAAGATACTCAAGATGATAAAAGGACGGAAGGATTAAATATTACTTCGTATTACTAAGTATTATGGAGACAGTCTGCCTCAAGATGGAAGAATCATTGCTCAAGGAGATCGATTCTAAACTCACAAAATATAGGTATAGCACACGTACCGAGTTCATCAGAGACGCGATACGGGGAAAATTGACAGACCTGCAAAAACAGGAGATGCTTATGGCGGTGGATAGGCTAAAAGGGTCATCAAAGCACAAAACCACAGATAAGGATCTGCATCGGATACGAGAACAGATGGCTAAGGAATGGGATATTAGATGAACCTTTCAGGCGGAAGAGTCTTGCCGATGTCGTGGACGTACGCTAGATCCTCAAGACGCTTCTCTTTGTTCCCAAGATCCTTTAACGCATAGATCATGCACCTGGAATGGATGATATTCCATTCAGTCTGCAGCGGTGGAAGTTTCTCAAACTCTTTTTCCGCGAATGCCTTGAAATCTCGCATGGCAAGAGACGGATAAAGGGGATATAAAAAGATTGGGGTCGGTAAAACAAAAAACTAATGGGGCAAGCTTTAATTAGGGCCAGACAAATCCATGCGCTATGGCAACAACAGACCCATTCAAGAATCAACCAAACGCCCGCTCTAACATTACGCCAAACCTCAAATGGCTCAAATGGACCTTCATAGGAATAGCCGTGCTTATCATCTACCTGATGCTGCCTATCAACTTGATACCGCTCACAATCGTGCCAGCAGGCAATGTAGGAGTGGAGGACCTCTTTGGCTCTGTTTATGACGAGGTTTTCCAACCGGGACTGCATTTTGTGAACCCCTTGGCTCTGGTGCACAAGATGAGTGTGCAAACCCTTGAGATAACCGAGACAGCAGTGGTGCCAAGCAAGGAAGGCTTGTCTGTGAGCATGGATGTATCAATCCTATATCGATTAGACCCTGGAAAAGCGGCTGAAATCTACAAGACTGTCGGAGTGGACTATCCTGATGTCGTCATAATCCCACAAACAAGATCAGTCATCCGTGGAGTCACTGTCAACCATGAAGCAAAAGCGCTATACACTTCAGAGCGGGAAGTGGTATCAGACGCTATATCCGAGGAGCTTGGTCCTATGCTTGAATCAAGGGGAATATTGCTTGAAAAAGTGTTGCTTCGCGGCATCACCCTGCCAGAGATGGTGTCTACTGCAATCGAATCGAAACTGTCAGCCGAGCAAGATGCCGAGAAGATGAAATTTCTGCTTGAAAGAGAAAAAATCGAGGCGGACCGCAAGAGGACAGAAGCGCAGGGAATCTCCGACTCAAACAAGATCATCGGACAGAGCCTGACACCAAATTACCTCAAGTGGTACTGGATATCGAATCTTGGAAAAGCCAACAGCGTCATCTACGTGCCAGTAGGAGACAATGGGATGCCTATCTTCAAGGATGTCGACCAGACCACAGCTGGGTCAAAGGCTGTGCCTGCGATATCTGGCAGTACATCACCTTGATAGGTTGATGAAAGTCCCAAACTCGGGTTTTGTCGGGCTAGGAGGATCTCCTCTCTTATGAGAAGATAGTCCTTGCTTCTTCTGGCTTGATAACCCGGATCCCTTGGTGTTCCTTGAGGGCAAGTAAATGCTTGTCATAAGTGATGATATACCCTGATCTTGATTCGATCGCGCATTCAATTATTTTGTCGTCGTCTGGATCAGCAAGCACAATATGTACTTTCACTCTTGGCTGAACCAATGTCAAAAAAGACCTGATCTTATTAGTCGCTTGGTCGATGTCTTGGGCGTTAAAATCAAAGTCTCGTTCCAATATCTCCTGATATTCTAATATGATATCTGCTGTGCCGTATCTTTTGATATCTTGCCTAATGAGACTAAAAAGTAGTTTTTGAGCCACACTTCCATCCCAAAGTGTGGCAGAGAGCAATACATTTGTGTCAAGCGTGACTGTCATGATCACTTTGCCTGCAAGTTTTCATGCGTGAAACCTTTGTGCTGAAGCTTTAACCTACTTTTTTTAGCAAATATCCCCAAATCCTTAATGAGATCCTCTTTACTTGGTGTGTTGAGTTTTCTTAACACTATCGTGTCGCCATTCCCTACCACCGCAAAGACAGTTCCCTCATCTGCGTGCATCTCTTCTCTCAAATCTTGGGGGATGACAATCTGTCCTTTAGATGACATCCTAATCATTTCCACAGTCATTGCGGCCACCTCTCTTATTTTCTTATTGTAAGATATGCTTACTTAAATACTTTGTCATCCATGAGTCAATCTTATTCACTTGAGCACTTTCTTCAAGAACTGCCCCGTGTAAGATTTAGCCACTTTGGCAACCTCTTCGGGCGTGCCTTGCGCGACAATCTCACCGCCAGCGTCTCCTCCTTCCGGGCCAAGGTCAATTATGTGGTCAGCTGTCTTTATGACATCAAGATTATGCTCGATGATCACAAGACTGTTGCCCTTGTCCACAAGACGGTTGAGCACCTGGAGAAGTTTGTTCACATCCTCAAAATGAAGGCCGGTCGTCGGTTCATCCAAGATGTAGAGCGTCTTACCCGTGTCCTTCTTGGCAAGCTCTCTTGTCAATTTGATACGCTGTGCCTCACCACCGGATAAAGTGGTCGCGGCCTGACCGATGTGGATGTAGCTCAAGCCAACCTCATTTAAGGTGTGCAGTTTCCGTTGAAGCGTCGGGATGCTCTCAAAGAAATCATAGGCTTCTTCCACAGTCATATTGAGGATATCAGACACATTCTTGCCTTTGTAGAGGACTTGAAGGGTCTCCTTGTTGTATCGCGCGCCTTTACACTCCTCGCACTGGACGTAGACATCAGGGAGGAAATTCATCTCGATCTTTATCACGCCATCACCTTCACAAGCCTCGCATCTACCGCCCTTGACATTGAAAGAGAAACGGCCTTCCTTGTAGCCTCTCACTTTGGCCTCCTTGGTCAACGCGAGGATCTTTCTCACCTCATCAAAGACTTTAGTGTAAGTGGCAGGGTTCGATCTTGGAGTGCGTCCTATCGGAGACTGGTCAATCACTATCACCTTGTCGATCTCTGGAGAACAGACGATCTCCTTATGTTCACCGGGACGCTCCTTGCTGCCGTAGATCTGTTTTGCGAATGACTTGTAGAGGATATCGTTTATCAGTGTGGACTTGCCAGAGCCTGAAACGCCCGTTACGACAGTGAAAGTATTCTGCGGAATCTTGACCTCTATATTCTTTAGGTTATTCTCCTTTGCGCCCTTGATGGTGATGTGACCTTTGGCAGTCCTCCTATGTTTTGGAGTCTCGATGCATCTGTGTCCCGCGAGATAGCGGCCGGTGAGCGACTCTTTGTTCTTGGCGATATCATCTGGAGTCCCTTGCGCGACCACGTGTCCGCCGTGGATACCCGCACCAGGGCCTATATCGATCACATGATCCGCGGCGCGGATAGTGTCCTCGTCATGCTCCACCACAAGGACCGTGTTGCCCAGATCACGGAGACGGTTTAGTGTGGTGATCAGACGATCATTATCTCTTTGATGCAGACCGATGCTCGGTTCGTCTAGGATATAGAGTACGCCCATCAGATTGGAGCCTATCTGCGTGGCGAGCCTTATCCGCTGCGCTTCACCGCCGGATAATGTGCCAGTCGCCCTGCTAAGCGTGAGATAACCTAGACCGACATCTGTGAGGAACTGCAGTCTCGCGTTTATCTCCTTCAAGACCTGTTTGGCTATCTCCTCCTGTTTTTTTGTGAGCTTGAGACTCTTGAAGAAAGCCTGGCTCTTCTGGATCGAGAGATCCGTGACATCAATGATGGAGCGCTTATCAATCAAGACCGAGAGGACTTTGTCCTTGAGACGTTTGCCTTTGCATGAAGGACAATCACTTGTGAGCATATATTTTTCCATGTCTTCCTTGCGATAATCACTGGTAGTCTGACGGTATAGGCGCTCATGCTGGGGGATGATACCTTCCCATTTGCCATCCTTCTCAAAGTGCATGCTCTCAGATTTGTATTCATAATGGATGGCATCCTCTGTGCCATACATGAGGACATTGAACTGTTTTTTTGTGAGATCCTTGACTGGGGTGAGTATCGAGAAACCTAAGTGTTTTGCGACGTTTGCCAACTGCTGTCCACGCCAGCCATCAACAAGATTGTTGTAGATCGCGACAGCCCCATCAGCGATGGATTTTGTCTTGTCAGGAACTATAAGGTCAGGATCGAATTCCATCTTGAAACCAAGACCGTGGCAAGTCTCGCACGCGCCAAAAGGAGAATTGAAACTAAACATCCTAGGCTCCACGTCCTCGAAATTGATGCCACAACTAGGACACGCGGCATGGCTTGAGAAGAGAGTGTCCTCCTTCTTTTCCGTATCTTCGATGATGCAATAACCATCAGCAAGCTTGAGCGCGGACTCTATCGCGTCCTGAATCCTTGTGCGGTCTTCCTTGCTGGGCGCTGGGGGGATAGTGATACGGTCTATGACTGCTTCTATATCATGCTTCTTGTAACGGTCGAGTTTCGGCCGCTCATCTGTGCCGTAGATGGCATTATCGATCCTTGCCTTTGTGAAACCCTGCTTTTGCAAGTCCTCAATGTCCTTCTCATAAGTGCCTTTCTTCTGCCTGACTATAGGCGCCAGAACGTGGATCTTCTTGCCTTTGCAGGACGCAAGGACGCGATCTACTATCATGTCTGCCGTCTGCGGCTGAATGGGATTTTTGCACTTGTAGCAGTGGACAGTCCCAACCCTCGCGAAGAGGAGCCTCAAGTAGTCATAGATCTCTGTGATAGTGCCCACGGTGGACCTTGGATTTTTGGAGGTTGATTTCTGCTCGATACTAATCGCCGGGGAGAGACCTTCTATACTATCCACATCGGGTTTGTCCATCACACCAAGGAACTGCCGCGCGTAAGCGCTTAGTGACTCCACATATCGTCGTTGGCCCTCGGCGTAGATAGTGTCGAAAGCTAGGGTGGATTTGCCAGATCCTGAAAGTCCAGTTATGACCACGAACTTATCTCTTGGTATCACTACATCGATGTTCTTGAGATTATGCTCTCTAGCTCCTTTGATGATGATATCTTTGTTTGGCATGATCGTGTTTGGAATAAAGAAAATGCCTGAAAACTGGCACTCAATCGGAGCAAGCTCCGGGGTACAACAAAATCCCACGGGATTTTGTGTACACAAATTTGCCGTTGCAAATTTGTTGTATTGCCCGTTTTCTCACTGCGGTGACCGGCATTTTCTAATTTCAAAGTTGGTCGCCGCAAGCGGCGTGGTACAACAAAATCCCAGAGGATTTTGTGTACACATAAAGCTCGGCTTTATGTTGTATTAGACCCAACTTTGAAATAATCACGGAAAAATGGGATATTTCCGCCTATCGACGGAAGTGCTTATGGACATTTAAATAGCTTATGAAGGGATGTCTAGTGTGGGGAGTGCGTTTGGGGAGTGCTGGAATCCTACCTTAGATGCTGGGTATAATTGATGTCACAACCCCTCAACTGTCCCAGCGGATCAATCTCTAGGCGGTGGATACAAGCCGGATCCTGTCGGATCAATCTTGAATCAAGCAGAGGGATATCAAGCAGACGACAGAGAATCGAGGTGTTGGACTCATCATCGCAGACCATAAGCACTGTCTCTTGCTGATGCTCGCCTGCCACATGATAGACCATGTCAAGCACTCTTTCTTGATGAGCAAAGCTGCTTTCGACACATGGCGGACGCGTGTAGATCTCGTCGTGATTGTTCCTGGTGGATCGAGAATGCGGCGTGTCAGACGCAAAATATCTTGCAGTCAAACTGGCGATCAGGGAAACTTCAAGACCCCGAGATCCAACGATCCTTTTCGCAGTATCATACGTACTTTGCTCTGGGCTTGTATAAACTTTGTGGAGGGGGATATTTTGGAAAAAATCCCCTATCCGTCTCACACTATCACCCTGTGGGACGTACTGTATCGTCTTTTTGCCTTGGACGGTGTCGTCATGTTTAACTAGGAATATCGTGACCATAAAAATTGAATAGGATGGCGCAATAAAAAGATGAGGTTCACGCGGCAATCCGGCTGACCAAATGGTAAGCCTCTGCCAGATTCGCGTCATAAACTTGGCCTGAAACGGTTTCGTATCGGCGAATCAGATCGGTGATATCCCTAGATGGGACACCCTGACGCTCCAGCCTGTCGATCGTCTTGTAAAATACGCTTGTGGGAAGAAGATCAGAATCCGGCGGGATCCGACTGATCTTGTAAAGCAGAAGCTGAGCGAAAATCATGTTAGTGCCAACATAAGAGTAGAGCACCCCTCCAAGGAGAAACCTGCCATGGCGGTCGAGTAAAGTGTCAGTATCTTGGATGAACCTATCGCTTGAGTCGATCATCTTCTCAAGATCGCCCATCGATTTGGCGGCTTTTGTCGAGGCCTCTTTGTCGTTGTAGAGCACCAAAAAACCGTTGTCAACAGGCCATCCCATCAAACCGATATATTCATAGATATCCATATCGGCACCTCGTCATGGGTGCGCCGTCCTCTAATTTCCCGGAAAACCTTTATATATAGACTGGACGTCACAGCCCTTGATGAAGATCGGCAACTACGATTTTAAAGAAGTGGAGCAAAATTCGCAAGATTTCTGGAAATCGCAGTCTATCTACGCCAAAGCCAAGGCCCAGAACAAGGATGGAAAGGTGTTCTATTTCTTAGACGGACCACCATATACATCTGGAAGGGTGCATCTTGGCACAGCGCTCAACAAGTCGCTCAAAGACACATTCTTGCGATATAAACGGATGCAAGGATTCAAGGTATGGGACCGCGCAGGGTATGATATGCATGGTCTGCCGACAGAACACGCAGTCGAGAAGAAATTCGGCATGCACGGTAAAGAAGACATCCTCAAGATGGGCATGGAATCATTCGTCCGCGAATGCGAAAAACTTTCTGTCGGAAACATGCTGCTCATGAATGAGGACTTTGGCAAACTTGGAGTCTGGATGGATTTTGAGAACGCCTACCAATCAATCAAACCCTCTTTTATCGAGGGAGTATGGTGGGTCGTGAAGAAAGCCCACGAGCAGAAAAGACTCTATGAAGGATTGCGAACGATGCACTGGTGCGCATCATGCGCAACAGCGGTCGCAAAACACGAACTTGAATACAAAGAAGTGACTGACAATTCCATTTTCGTCAAATTACAGCTGAAAGGGAAACCTGATTCATTCTTGATAGTCTGGACGACAACACCATGGACTATACCATTCAATCTGGCTGTCATGGTGAATCCGGAACTGGAGTACGTCAAATGCAAAGTCGACAATGAACACTGGTACGTGTCAAAGGCGCTAGCCGGGGCATTTGTGCAGGGTGTAGTAGGAAAAAAGCTAGTGGTCGAAGAAGAATTCCTGGGAGATAAGATGGAAGGCATGGAATATGTCCATCCATTTGAAAAAGAGATAACTGAATACTCCACAATCAAGGCGCAATCATCAAAGACACACACTGTCTTATTGTCAACTGAATATGTCGATACCTCCGCTGGAACCGGTCTTGTGCATTGCGCGCCAGGATGCGGACCAGAGGATTATGAAGTAGGGGTGCGCAACAAGATACCTCCATACAATAATATCGATGAGAAAGGCGCATTCCCTCCGAACATGGGTGAATTCACAGGACTTGTCGCGCGTAAGGATGACAAGAAGTTCATCGAGGCTCTGAAGAAACGCGGGGCGATAATCGATGTTGTGCCAGTAGAACATGAATATGCGCATTGCTGGCGATGCCACAATCCAGTCGTCTTTAGGACGACCACACAATGGTTCTTCAAGATCGAGGACCTAAAAGATAAGTTGATCGAAGCCAACAAGAAGATCAACTGGGTAAACGGCGCAGGAGCAAGCGCAATGGATGGATGGCTGCGCAATCTCCGAGACAATTCAATCACAAAACAGCGATTCTGGGGGACACCTCTTCCAGTCTGGAAATGCCAACACTGCCATGACTATGTGGTCATCGGTTCGCAAAAGGAACTGGAGACAATGTCCAAGATGAAACTTGACAACCTCCACAAACCTTGGATAGATGAAGT
>CAYHWL010000003.1:43300-46254 GCA_964359785.1 uncultured Methanosarcinales archaeon
GATGAAGTCACGATACCCTGCAAGTGCGGCGCATCGAAAACAAGGATCCCGGATGTCATGGACGTCTGGTTGGACGCTGGGACAAACGCTTGGACATGTCTTGACTACCCACAACGCGAAGATCTCGTGAAGGCCATGTATCCCGCTGAATTCATATTAGAAGGAAAAGAGCAGATCCGAGGATGGTTCTATCTACTTTTGCTAGAAGGGCAGATCGGTTTTGATGCTGCGCCGATGAAGAATGTCTATATGCACGGCTGGATAAACGATTCGCTAGGCCGAAAGATGAGCAAATCACTTGGGAATTATATCCTGCCGGAAGAGATAACCAGCCAGTATGGGGCTGACGCATTCCGATTCTATATGATTGGGTCCGCGATGCCAGGCGTCGACGGCTGTTATAACCAAGAGGAGATAAAAGCAAAATTCAGGAATCTGGGAGTGCTGTGGAACCTGCACAAGTACCTGATCGAACTCGCGGTGACAAATGGTTATACTGCCTCTGATCTGGAATCTGTCAAACCTGATCTGAAGACGATGCCTGCCGAAGAGAGATATATCCTCTCCAAAATGCACACCACAATCATGAAGATGACAGAGCTCTACGACCAGTACAGGCTAAATGAGACGCCAACGCTTGCAGAAGAACTGTTCTTGGAATTGAGCCGAACATACATCCAACTTGTACGCGACAAACTCGCTACTGGGGAAGATGCCCAGAAGATGCTTAGCGCCGCAGTGATCTATCAAGTGTTGCGTAATACTGTCCTGTTATTCGCTCCCACTGCGCCTTTTGTGACTGAGCAGATGTGGCAGAACCTGCGCGAAGTGTTTGGCTGGGAGATACCCAGCGTCCACCTGGCAAAATGGCCAACCTTTGACAAGAAAGCCATCAACCCGGACCTTGAAGAGAATATGCACACAGCGCAGACAATCATGCAAGCGATATTGGCCGCGCGTGAGAAAGCGCAACTGTCTGTACGATGGCCAATCGCAAGCGTGACAGTCGTCACCACCAAAGACGAGCTCAACACAGCTGTCGAGATGCTTGGTGACCTCATCAAATCACAGACGAATGTGAAAGAACTGAAATTGGCGCCTTCCATGAAAGGAGTCATAATGAGCGCACGCCTTGACTCGGGTAAATTAGGCGGAGACTTTGGCGCGCTCACCCCAAAGGTGATGATCGCATACGGGAAGGAAAAACCAGCTGTTGTTCTTGCCAATATTTTGCGCGAGAACAAACACACCTTTATGGTAGAGACAAGAGAAGTCGTGCTCACCAATAAGCACGTCGCTATCGACAGGAGTGTACCTGGGCACCTAGTGGAAATCGAGACAAAGGGTGGATATGTCTATCTGGACAAGACTAGGACGCCAGAACTTGACGCCGAAGGATATGTGCGTGAGCTCATGCGAAAGATACAACAGATGCGCAAAGACAAAGGCCTTGAGAAACGCGACCGTGTCGTGCTGCACATCAAGACAACACCAGACATGCTCACATACATAGCCAAATATGAAGACGCGATCGGCGAGAAAGTCGGCGCCAAGGATATAACACTAAATGCGAATGATGCGACAGGGACTTTCGAGTGGACAAGCTCCGAGAAGATCAAAGACCTCACATTCGATGTTTGGATGAAGAAGGTGTGAAGGCAATCTTGGATTGTATAGTGTGTATATAGTATAGTGTACATGGTACACACCAAGATATTTTAGGGAAGACAAAATAATCAAGCGCATGGCTCATAAACTGTGGAAAGTCACCTATTCCTATAAAGCAGCGCATATCGATGGAACGAGCTCCTTGAGACAGTCATATCTTGTTGTCGCGGCCAATCAAGAAGAGGCGTTGAAGAAAGGAGATGAATGCTTCTCATATTCCGATGAGAACAAACAATTGCTCGCGAAAAATGAATCGCATTCTAGCGGACATTCGCTATACGACCTATATAGAAATGCCGCCCCCTATCAGACTAAGATACCTTTACCACGATTAACCTTGAAATCCGACAAGGAGTCTTTTGATCTTAAAGCAACGATCGCCTCTGATGGAAAGACGCTGGAATTCATCGTCTTAGAGAAGTGAATGGATATTTGTTGTAACCCTTATAGGTTTCCCAATCATTGTTTTTCAATAATTGCGATGAAACTGGTCCTATCAGAGTCAAAATATTGCTTTACCCTCCAACCTGTGCCTTCCAGGACGGTTTCCATCTCTTTTTTTGATACTCCAAGGTAATCAAACCAATCACTACAATAATTCCTGAATCTGATACGGATCCTTCTTTGGCCTGGCAATCTCCCTTTCTTGATGTTACTCTTTTGGTAGGCAATATTTTCGATCTCTTGCTGTTTAGTCGGGTCACTGCTCTCAGCTATGATTATTGCATTTTTAGAGGTCAGTTGATGTATCATACGCAGTAATTTCCTTGATTTATTGACGGTTTGGAGCAATCCAAAATTATTGCCTAATAGCAGTACCGTGTCAAATTTTTGTTTAAAGCAATCAATGTCTTCAATAGACAAGACTTTGGCATTTCTCAAACCCCTCTTCGTACAAACTTTTATCGTCAAAGGACTTACATCAATTGGGGTTACATCAAATCCCTTGCCTTGGAGGTATAAAGAGTGTTTTCCAGCGCCACAGCCAATATCTAAGACATTTCCTTTGACGTATCTAATGGCTTTCTTTTCGTGAGGTGACCAGTTCTTGAATTCTGCAAGGTACTGTCCTGTAATGCCCCCTACAATAAAACCATCATCTCTTTCTATGATTTCAAAACCATATTTGCCGTTGAAAGCAGCCCATATAGCTTGACCTGTGGCATCCTTTGTACCTTCCGTTTTTGCCATCTAATTTCTTCCGTTTCAAACCTATATAAACCAGTTGATAATTAGACTTTTGCGTTTTTGACAAAAACCTGTTTGTTTAAGATTTCTTCGAGGTT
>CAYHWL010000004.1:0-44767 GCA_964359785.1 uncultured Methanosarcinales archaeon
GATCATATAAGGCAGTGGAGCCAGATGGAATCATCACATCTGTCCCATATTTCTTCGAAAAAAACTCATGTGAGGACCCTGGATTTTTCCCCAGATTCCCTTTCTTGGCAAAATATGAGTCTGCGGCATTGATATCTTTCATCCCCTTGACATTCGCAGGATCCTTGAAAAACTCATCAGCGGCGGCAGGATTTGTCTTCATCATATTGTCGACGTTCTCTTTCTTTGAGAAATAGACTTTTGCGGCTTCAGGGCTGGCCTTCACATTCACAGTTTGACCGAAATATTTGTCATCATATTTCGAATTGGTTCCGACTACATTAGGGTACGAGTAATATTTCTGCATACTTTTCATGCACCCTTCCTTGTCACCCATGCATTTATCGAAGTTCTCTACATTTTTTGGGTCAAAGACAATCTCTTCGATGGCAAAACCAACTATGCTAGACAGCAACAACACTAAAACAAGCGTTATGAAGCTCCTCATTGCGGCACCTCGACTGCAAACGCATAATTGCTGTTCATGTCGCTTTCATTGTAAAGCCTAACATCATAGAGGTTCCCTTCCATTTCTCCGAGGTTATACTTCATGGGAAGCAGGTTCATCTGGGTGACATTCAAATAATCGGGATCCACAAGGAATGCGCCCACAGTCAATCTAGCCGAATCAAGATATTCCTGCAAAGTATAGTCAATTTGAGGCGCGAAATTGAAGACTTTCCGCATTTTGCCAGAGGATGTTACAGTTAATGGGTAATAAGTATAGAATGTTATCCTGCCATCACTATAAGACAGATTAGCGGTCGGCGCGGATGCTGTGATCTCATAATCAAATGGCAGTTCACTCGAACAATATACCGCGTCAGCCAAATAGTCTTCTCGGATCATCTCAAGCGCGGCATCAAGAGTGGGAACATCCCCCTCACCCCTAAAGATAGCGCGTGGCACATCCTTAATATAAACTGTCGATTCGGTCAATATATCCCCAGTCAACGCAAGATGGTCCACAGATGCCTGTGCGCTTTGAGTCAAGCAATCCCGCATATAGTTCACAGCATCATCAAACATCGCTTCTTGCGGCGCGACAATGGGCGCACCAGTAGGTCTTTGCATCAACATCGACACGACTATCAACGCCAATACTCCTATCACAAGATACAGCGTTATTTGACCTTTTTGCATGTAAGAACAACCAAGATTCCAGATATATAAATCCGTATGGGTCTAGTATCCTCTTGAGTTGACTTTTCTCATGAATTCTATTGGATTAACACTATAACTGCTAGGCAACCTCTGCCCTTGTTCAGCCTTCACGCCAGGTTTTATCTCGAGGTGTAGGTGAGGATCATTGTTTGGCCCCTCAACGCCGTATCCTACCGGTTCGCCGTTAGCTCGACCTCCTGTCCTTCCAGAATATGCAACAGTTTCTCCTTCAGAATAAGTGTATCCCATATCTTGGACAGGCATCTCGCGTAAGTGACTATATCTTACAGTCACTCCGGTTTTCATGCCATCTTCTGTCGGATACTGCATATTTGGATAATATACCTCTGCCACAAATCCATGTACTGACTGCCATCCCTTATATGTCATGACCCCATCGCCCCAACCAGGCATTGTAGACACCGGCGTTCCTTTAGGCACCCCAAAATCATACCCTCTATGACCGCCACTGACACGACTTGCACCCCACCCGCTTTGCCACTCACCCATCCCAGTAGGCCAAGATCCTAACTCTCCCTGCGTTCCAGTAGGTAAACTTTTCTTCTGATAGATTGATCCAGTCTGGAATCCGGTCAAAGTCCCCCTGTCTTGTGATAGTTCTTGAATATCTGCTGTCTTCTTACTCAATGAGTCTATAGTCGCCTTATCAAGCAGACCAGTAGGAGATAACCCTGCCGATGACTGGAACGTTTTTAACGCTTCGTCGGTCCGTGGACCGAACTTTCCAGTGTCGGTCTCTAGGACATTTCCGTTTGCGTCCTTGACACCCAATTGGTTGAGTGCTTTCTGAAGGTTAGTGACTTCAGCGCCTCTCATCATATTGCCCTTTGTGTACTTTAGTCCTTCCTTCACTCCAAGATTGGGATTTGGGTTCAGGTCAACACGGTCAACCGACGCCCCGTCGTTCAAACCCGGCATTGAACTTTCGACACCTAGATGGTATCCTACACCCTTGCTAAAAGCAGGATCCGCTTTCCATGCTTGGATGGTCGCATCATCAAGAGGAGCATATTCTATTGACCCTTCTGATACAACAGCACGCAATGGGCCGTTAGTAATTACAGCTTCCGCGTATCTATTCGCAAGGACTCCGCCTTTTGTGACTGATATTGCAGCGTTCTTCATACCCGTCACTTTTGTTTCATCAAAATAAGTGTCCAAAGACTTATCTGCCTTGACGCTCCATTCTGGGACCGTCTTTCCCATTACATTTTTCATTTCTGCGCTAGAAAGGGTGGTGCCCGACTCAAGGTGACTCTTTCTAGGGTTGAACTCATTGCCCTTGCCTTCCGCATCAGATATCATATCATCCATCCGTACTCTGCCATCAGGCATGTGTGATATCTTAGTAAACTCAGAATATTTATTTCCGCTGATATCATATCCGCCATCTTTCAAAGGGGATATCCTCTCTCCCTTGAAGGTAGACAGATCAAGTGCTCCTTTATTGATGAGTGAGTTTGTCTTTGGATCATATGAGGCGGTGGAGCCAGAGGGAATCGTCACATCTGTCCCATACTTCTTCGAAAAATACTCATGTGAGGATTCTGGATTCTTCCCAAGATTTCCTTTCTTGGCAAAATATGAATCGGCGGCATTTATATCCTCCATCCCCTTGACATTCACAGGATCCTTGAAGAACTCATCTGCGGCGGCCGGATTGGTTTTCATCATTTTGTCGACATTCTCTTTTTTTCCGAAATAGGCCTTCGCGGCCTCAAGGCTGGCCTTCACATTTACAGTCTGCGCAAAATATTTATCATCCAATTTAGGCTTGAGCCCTACAGACTGTTTTCCGGTGGAATACCAGTTACGCATACCCTCCAGACAACTAGATGATTTCATGCAATCATCAAAATTTTCTGATTTATCTGGATTGAAAACCACAGATTCAGCGGCGGATCCAGCCAGGCTACAGATAATAAGGATCAATACAGCCAGGGTAAGAGACGCTCGTTTCATTACGGCACCTCTACTACAAAAGAATAACTTGACAAAGTATTACTGCCATTGAATACCGAGACATCATATCTCCCATTTTCCTGGTGGCCTAAAGTATATCGATTCCCGATACGATTCAATGCGCTGATATTGATATATGGGGGATTCATGGTTATAGCTTTCACCGCTTCCTTTCCAGATTCTAGATAGTGATCCAATTGATACTGAACTTGGGAAGCAAAACCGAATACCTTGCGTGTTCTCCCAGCAGCTGAAATTTGCATTGGTGAGAAAGTGTAAAACGTCAATTTTCCGTCGCCATACGTGATATTAGCTTGAAGAGAAGAGGCCTTAATGTCATAATTGAAAGGTAGATCCATATAACATACCTCAATCTGGTTTAGGAACTCCTCACGGATCATACGCAATGCTAAGTCCATCGATGGCACATCATTTTCTGACTTGAAGACTGCCCGGGTCATCCCTTCTAATCGTTCCAATTCCACGTTTCTTAAATCTCCACTCAAAGCAAAATTGCTCACAGTATCCGTTGCTGCTGTGTCCAGACAGTCCTGGACATAACTTCTCACATCATCAAACATCGCCTCTTGCGGCGCGATAGTGGGCGCTGGAGCGGATTTCTGCATCAGAAAGTATCCTACGACCAAGACCAGCACTCCCACAACGATATACAAAGTGATCTGCCCCTTTTGCATAAATTATCTTACACTTTTTCCTATTTAAACCCATACTGAGAACCTCTCTGCAATATACTACTACTATCTAGTGGTAAAGAATCCATACATTTATATACTAGCTCGTCTATACACGGGTCATGGCAATCACAAAACAAGGGGCATTCATAGGCTTGGCGGCATTGCTTCTAAACACAGCAACATACGCGCAAAACCCTTCGCAAACCACTCCCACAACCCATGTACAAGAAGTCCACTCATTAGATTCTGATGTTGAGAGAGTCATCCAAAAACTAAGCGTTCATGGCGAAACGTCAAAAGACCCTTCCCAAAAAGTGATACATATAGTCTTGACTCCTTACATAGTCTCCCCAGATAACAGTGAGACCGTCAAATTATATTCCTGCCCAGGTTATGCGATTCGAAAGGACGTAAGAGATCATGAAGGCGAGATCAGCTATGTCCTCAAAAAAGCAGGGCATAAAGGACTAAGTGTCAAAGTCGATGATGAAAACATCGCAATAAATGGTAAGCCTTACAAATACCCATTAGGAAGATTCAACAAGATCGCAAAGCAGATCAGAGAAGATTTCGCTCAGGGTATAATAAAGCCAGAATATGATGGTATTTCAACAAAGGTGGAAAAAAAAGAGGGTTGGAGAACTGTGGTCGATCAATATGATGATCCTCCAAAGGGCGACCCATATATTGTGACCCTGACTACCCCAGATAAGAGGCATTCATTCAGATTTGGTCTGCAGGAATGATTACACCTTTAGCGTGCTGAATTTAGGTATCACTCTCTTGTCATTCGGGATATACATCTTAAATGTTTGTTTAGCCTCTCCACCCCAATAGTTCTTGATCGTATTGACATAAGTCTTAGCTCCTGCTCCGCCATAGATATCAGCCCACTCATTTTTACTAGTGTCTGATCTATCAGCAACGTATCCCTTTGGCCCTGATCCACTATCTGTGAGTCCGTACCAACCGTTTTTCTCGGGTCGATCGTTATACTCCATATACACATGGGTTATCCCTTGACTCTTTAGATCAGCAAATAAGGTTTCATGGACTGCGATGCTCCCAAACAAAGGGGCTTGCCCAGAGGCCGTCTGTCCAACCCAATATTTACGTTCCGCAGCAAGATTCACATCAGTGCCTTCTTTTGAAGGTGAGAACCCGTATTTTTTCGATTCGGCAGCATAATTTGCCGGATCATTTTTGACAATGGCCCCAAAAAAGGTGCCTGTCCCTTCCCGCACTTCGAATTTGCTCAAATCAGTCGGAGGATTTACCTTGCGTTCTTCAGGCAGCCTAAACTCCCCAAATGCGCCATTTATCACTTCTTCACTGACCCCTTTTCTTCGCAATTGATTGATTACCGTTTGATATCGCTGTTGTCCTGGAGAGGTGTAATCTAAACTTGATGCTGCACTCTGCGCCTCCCTCACTCCCACACTCGCCTGCCTTACCGTCTGCCCTGCCACGTCCTTCACCGTCTCCGTGACTCCAGTAGGCATCGTCTCATAGGTCATATCCCCCTTCGCAAGAAGTGGGATATCACCGTTTTGTATCGCAGCTAGCAGTTTCTGGTTTTGCTGTGAATATCCTTTGTATCCTTCGCCAAAGTACTGTTTGTACAATGCCTCACGCGCGGCGTAGTTCTTACTGCCTTCACCATAGCCATTGTCTTTGAACAATTGTGATATGCTCTGGTATTTCTTGGCAGAAGCCAAATCCACAGTGCTCTGTAGTGCGACAGCACTTCCTTTGTAGGTATAAGACACCAGAGGAGCAGTTCCTTTAGCCCCTCGTATCATTGCGACTTTGCCGTCTGTGAACATATAGTATCCATCGACTGCGACCTTGCCGCCGGCGTTAGAAAGATAGACTTTCTCTCCGATAAAGGCTTTATTCCCTTTGGATGAGTCATAATCAGCTTTGTCCATATAAAGTGTCAAAGACTCTTTCAAAGGTGTAAGCGTATGTTTGTTGTATCCAATGGATGATCCGCCTTTTTCATCCGCGGGCATACTGATCGAATACGCTTTCCCCGCGCGATAATCAAGCAGTGCGGCCTTGGTTCCTGACGTCTTGATATCAAATGTCTTTCCACCAGCCACAATAGTCCCGGAGCCTATCAGACTATACCCTTCAGATGTCTTGCGCACGTCCAACTTACCACTCGTGCGAACCTCGACACCATCAAGCAATAATCCCTTGTCAGTCGCCTGTATCTTTTCCACTCCAGACGCTTTGATCTCGCTATTGGCAAAACTGAACTTGAATTGTCCATCGGCAAGCATAGTGACTCCAGTCAAACCGGATAATCGTTGCAAAGTGGACAAGTCCAATTTGGCTCCTTTCGGGTGCACAAGCATGCCATTCTCTAATTTGGCTCCTCCAACCAGATCCATTTTAGCTCCGACCCCAAACTTGGCCTTGGCATAATCCTGGAATAATTTAGGATCTTTGTTGAGGTCATCTTTAATCTTCTCTACTTTGAGTTCAAGCTGTTGTACATCTTCAGCAGCATAGGCTATGGAGCAGAGCAGCAATATCACAAGCAAGATAGTCACTTTCTTCATGGGGTCACCTCTAGGTAGACAAGCGCAGCCCTCCAATTCCACGGATTGCCCGCGACAGAACTGGAAGGGTCTGTGATATTGATTAGATAGATTTCGCCAGGATATCTGATAAGATCATAATGGAGATGACTGCTGATCAAAGAAGTTATAGGTATGATAGTCAAATCATCTCGCGCCTCCTCAAGATATTCTTGCAGTGCGCTGTATGCCAATGGAAGATTCAAGTCCACTATCCCTGCCCCACCAGTGATATAACTTGTCTTCGCCCCTATTACCAGCTTGAATTGTTGGGTGGGCATCATAGTGACAGTATCGCCTAACATAACCCGAAAAGGGATATCCGATTCCCACGTGATAGAGTAATCTGTTTCTGCTCCATTCAAGCATTTCTGGAAGGGCACCACCGCATAAGATGCGATTTGATTCGAGTAATCCTCCAGTGAAGGCAATCGGATCTCACCCTCTCTCATCATGACAGCGGCCCCGTCATCGTCTAGGTACTCGATATCAGCACTGTCGGCATCCCCCATGAGCCCGACAGTCACAAGCGACTCCGAAAGCGCGCTTTGTGTACACTCACCGACTAAGGCGATAGCGCCCGCTCGAGAGGAATCCACCGGAGTGATCACCGGCGCAGGTCTTGATTTATAGGAGATAAAGGCAAAGACCACTAACGCCGCGACAGCTAGTATCAGGAATAGAGTTATCTGTCCTTTTCGCATGGAGAAAATCTTGTTTTGCCCATTTATTAAGTATATAGTCAGGCTATCCCGCCAAATGACATCTTCTTAAGAAGAGGTTTCTCTTCTTTGACGATATCACTAAATAACGGCACATAGATAGGTGTGGCGAAACGCGCGAAATTGCTTGTCACAATCGCCTCCCCCTTGTCAAGCGAGGCTATCTGTCGGTCATCAGAGCTCAAGTCTTGCGCCGCCGATTCGATCAATGCTTGCCGTTCAGGTTTCATCTCAACTCCCAAGATTATCTTGGTGTTCATGTTGGCCAAGATGTCCCGAGGAATCAAAGAAGGCAGTTGCGTGATCGCAATTAGACCCACTTTAAATTTACGTCCCTCACGGGCAATCGAACCAAACACGTTGCTTCCGCGTTCAAGCGTCTCCTTTCCAAGCACACGGGCGGCTTCTTCAAGCAAAATAGAGATCACAGGTTTCATAGCGAGCTCCCCTCTTGACATATACCGTTTGTACCTCTCAAATATCTCATGAGCGAGCAGACTGCCGACAAGCAACTCAATGCTTCCATCAAAGAGGGAGGTGTCAACGATCACAGTATTTGCTTTCTCAAGTTCTCCCACGATATCTGAAAGTGTGCTCTGGCCTATCTTGTCATCAAACACGCCATGGCAGACGATTCGACTCTCCTCCAGATCAACATTGAGCAGCAGTCCAAGCCTTCTTTTCACGACAGCCACAGTATTCTCATTGAAATTGAAACCCTCCACCACGCGATCCAAAAATATCGCCTCGATCCACTCGCGTCCAAATCTGCGGTAATAAGCGGCGAGATAATCGCGCTGTGGGTCACTCCAGTCCAGCACCCCCATGAAGTGTGACGGACGTAACATGGATAGATTGATCTTGAGCGTCCTGGCTCCAGGCGGCGGCATCCTGCAGGTATAGTATACCACTTTCTCACGCAGTGGATGGTCTTTCAGCCCCACGCCATTCCGTCCATAATACTCATCATGAGGATCCAAGACTAATATCCCACAATAGCTTTCAGAGAGCGTTTTCCACAACACTACAGAGCATAGATTCGATTTTCCCTTGCCTGTTGTGGCTGGTATCAGTACATGATGGGAAAACGCTTTCTCGCCATCCAAAAAGACTGGCACATCAGCCAAAACCTTACTCCCGCTGCGCAGATTCCCCAAAAATAGCGGAGATGCAGGTTTTGTCAGGAACTTAAGGTCGTCAGATGTGACAGCCCGCACATTGGAGAAGAACGCAGGCAGGTTCTTGCATGATACTGCGCGATACCCATTGATAGTCAATAGACTTTTAGCGCGAGCAAGATTATAATTCCGCAGATGCTCATCAAAAAAGGGATTCTTATTGTCTTCCTCAAGCCGCAACCCAGAGATCAGTTCCAAATTCTGTGAGGAAAGCTGTGATCCATAGATGAGATTATACGCCTGCAACAGTATCAGTCCATCCATGGAAGGCGCGCATAGCAGCTCCCCAAGTTCAATCCCTGCCCCCTTTTTCTCTCGAATGACCAGATCGCCAAATTCCCCTCCGATGATCAAACCCTTATCCATAACAAGAGGAATCCAAGGGTATTATTTTAGGCTTGTCTATTCAAGGGCGAGAACCTATTTGGCGGCCCCGATATTAAGGGAGTATCCCTTGCGTTGATAGTAACTCATGAGCGTTTCATTGCAATTCTTGCAAGTCTGATAGTGGTCTCCTAGACTCTCGATATGGGCTTTCACGAATTCATCGGATTCCTCTCCATCGAGCCAGTTCAGAAGGACTAATGCGGAGATATGGTCTGCTTGTCGGTGATAATTATTGGTGATATCTGCGACATTGCCTGGGTTTATGATGCCTGCCAGGACTTCTGCACTCCAGTCCATTTCCTCTGCAGGGCCCTTGAGATCAGCCGGAGGGTCTGGGAAGTATTTCACCCAATCGCTGCCTTTGCTTGATTGTTGTGTCAAAATGGATCACCTCATGAGATTTATGAGAACAGGGTATATTTAATATAAGATACTTATGCTATCAGGATAGACCACTCTTTCAAAAGCATTATATATCAAAAAAAGCCTATACATGGCATGGCAACAGCCACAAAACCAAGGAAAGATTTCGACGGCAGAGTCTGGCCGACCATTCTTGATTTCAATGTCAATATAGACTCTCAACTCACATCCAAAGCGAATTTTCTCTTTGGAGCAAGCACATTGATGTTCATGTACTTAGTGGACAAGTATCTGTTCTCGCCAATAACATTAACTTCTATAGATTACGCGGCAGTCTTGATCCTCCTGGCTGGAAGTTTCATAGCGATGGTCCTTGAATTGATGGTCATCCTCCCAAAGATCAGGTTGTTCCAGAAAAAGGAGAGGGTCAAAGAAGATGTGTTGTACTACAAGAACATCATGAACTTCTACACAAGGGAACAATATGTCAGGTATCTAAAAGATCTTCCGCTAGACGAGACTAGGATCTCCAAGGCATATGCCAATCAGATATACTCTTTGGCGACACATATAATTCCCTATAAATTCGCCATGCTAAAGAAAGCCGGATGGATACAGGTGTTCTCGTTACTAGTGGCCGTCCTTCTTCTGCTTACCGGCCATTTCATTTAATAGGTTATTTTATCTCGACGTACGCCTTGTCGAAGTCTTTGATTCTCTTTGGCCAATTATATATCCTTCGCTCGCCTTCTTGTTGCACTTCCACTTTGAGCCACTCATTATCCATTGAGACGCTCACTCTTGGTTCTGGATTTGAATCCCTTACTGGTCTTATCCCAAGATTTGGAAAGCTCTCTTCAAGATGAAATTTTCCGTCCCAACAAGGCTGATCTAGCAGGAAGATGTAGCTTCTGCAAGGTATCACAAGATCAGAATCAGGTTGCCAATATCGCCACAGTTCTTTGTTTCCGTATTCGTTGCAAGGCCTTACCCGAAGCGGTATTCCCGTTATCCTATCGATCTCATCAGTATGGACTAATCCCGGGTTGCCTGATGGAATTTTCACTTGCGTAGCCATTCCCTCCAGATCAAGCCCTGGATGGTCTATTAATCTTGATTTGTCCTTGATCACTGAATCAAGAAACTCGACAAAGTTGGATCCCGACATCGAGCCTACCATCTGACCGTCTTTTTTGTGTTGGGCATCATCAAGCACTTTCCAGAATTCTCCAAGGCTTAGCATGCCTACCCCTAGTTTTTCGCACAGGTTCTTTGCCTCAAGGTAAGTGATGTGATTTATCCTTCCTTCGTAATCAACTGACAGACCAGGTTCCGCTTTACGCACTTCACGAGTATCGCGTAGAAAGTCCCTTTTCACCCATTTGTTTATTGAAGAAGAATGGAAGTAAGAATTGAATGCTGATACCACCGATTGCAGCACAGGGGCTGTCTTTTTCCTTGAGAGCTGTAGTCCTCGTCCGCTAAAGTCAATCAAGTGTTCTCCTTTGTTTATCTTACAACTAGGGAATTCAAAAGTCACTATCTGCTCCAGGACATCCATAACAGCGTCTTTGAACCCTTGAGTTGTTTCTGGGTTGAATGCGCAATACAATCTCTCAAGATTCACGTTTTCATTGTCTTGCAGATAATCTGTCAATTTCACCAGTGTAAGAGGCAGATTCCTCTCAAGAGTATTCTTACTTGCAAGTTCGCAAAGCCGATGATAAAGAGAACCTTTCATTAGTTCGCCTTCCCTGTTGAATCCCCCTTTTATCTTAGCGACAGCAAATCCGAATCCCCAATCCTCCTTATAGTCCCTTTGAAATAGTATTGAAGAGTCATCAGTATTCAGAAGGTGCGACATCAGATCAGAGTATAGTGGATCATCTTCATCCTTGGTTATTCGTTGCAGATGATCCATCAACACTATATCTTGTGAGGTCATCTTATGAGCGACGCGATTTTCTGTGTCCATCAAGGCTGCAGCGTAGAGGTAGTGCGCCACATCAATCGGGATATCCACACCCATCCCAAGCAGCTTGTTGGTTATAAGGGCCGCCGTGGAGCCTAGCATCTCAAGGGTCTTTGGGATCACACGTTTCTTTGCCGCATCGCAGACCGCATGGTGATCGATGATGGACGAAAAATACTTCTGGACTTCTGGTTCGCGGTTCTGATCTACTGAGATCCACCTTGATAGTCCTGTGCGTTTTGCCTCGCTATAAAGCGGGTCGGTGGTCAGCACAAGTTTTTCTGCTAGGCCTCCAAGGAGCCTGCTCACCTCATCAGGCACTCTGCTTGATTGGATGACTGGAATATATGTGATTTTGGAGCCGCCACAATGGTTTCTCCATGCCTCGACCATTGAACTGATCGCTGTGTCGGTGTCAGGGTTTCTATGCCCCATGACAAAGCATATATCGTTTTTATCTTGAAGTGCTTTCTCAAGGCAAGCCCTCCTTGAGTTGATGAATTCCCTAAAGCCCCCGAATCTATCTGTGTCCACCCCAAGCGCACAAGCGCAATCCGACACGTCATAAGAAGAGGAGATATTGCCAAGTCTGTCAAAGAATTCCTCTTTCAATCGAAGCGAGAGCGAATCATCTCCAAGAAATCTTCCGCCATAATTTTTGATGAAAGCCAGGAAGTCTTGTTCTGTCTTGATGGAGTCTAGAAGATTTAGTATAACCGGGTCTATCATCGGGTTTAGTGGTGAGCGTCTGCATTCTCTTATCATCAGCTTTGGCTGTCGCGCATCGACTGGTATCCCAAGGTCATAGCTTGGCATACCTACGGAAGTGACATACCCCCTAATAGGCGCCACGGCCCCAAGTTTTGTCACCGAAAGATCAGGTGACCAGTATTTCCAAAGGCTTGAGAATTTTTCTCTGTGCGACAAGACATTTCTAGGTTCGCCATTTTCCAAAATGTTATCTTGAGGTGTGAACCATCCAGGTCTTCCAAGCGGCGTGTTGGATGTTTCTTTTTTTCCAGCATACTGGTATTTCTCTTCCAATGAAGGATTGTCGATGAATCGCAGATCTTGAAGATAGACCCTATCTAGCCACTCTGCGAAAAGTGGCGATTCCAGTTCGGCTCTCATCTCAGGATCGCTTTCACTATGCACAGTCCAATATTCTATTGGGGTCATCATCACGGAATCGAGTGATTCAAGTAACTTTTTGCTGCTATCAAAATCAAGATTGATTATCCTTCCCTCGTCATCCCAATCAAGTTTTACGCCTGCATCATCTGCCGCTTGATTGACTCGGGAATCTAATCGCAAAGGCGATCTGGCTACATAAAGTCCTGTTTTTTTCGAATATGCAAAGTCCGTTTTCATACTAGCACCCCAATCACTTTTTTAGCTTCTTCCTCGCTGTCTGCGCAATGGAATATATTGTATGAGAGTCTGCCTTCCAACGCGCAAGTATCATAATTTTGACCCTTGGCATAATCTCCACGGATCGAACCTGCCCTCGCATCGCTTGGATTGCTTGCGCCCCGTATCTCTAGAAGTCGTTTGATCGCGTCAGGTCCACTCACTCGCAACAGGATGATTTCATTAGTCGTCAGATACTCCCTCATTTTCGCATAGAACCATTTGGATTTTGTATGTCCGTAGATGATTTCAAATTCATCATTTGACAAGATCTTGCGCTTAGATTCCTCGACAGCAAGACCAACAGATTTGATTCGCCAAATGATATCCAAAAAGTGCTCCAGCCCTTCAGGTTTTACCATCCCATATGTTGTCTGAGTCATTGTATCCTCCGTATCGGATCATTTATTGCTTCACCCTACTCTTTGTGTGGAAGGTCTCCTCTTTCATGGAGTATCGCTGCGCCTATCTCATATTGGTCGTAGCCAAATCTTCCCATGTGCTTATACAAGTCTGCTAGTGGACCAAACCGCGGGTATTCCCCTAGCGATGTCTCAAGATGATCCTTTAGGTAGTCTCGTAGACGTGTCCTTAAAGGATCCTCGTTTGCTATGTTTTCCAAGTTTCTTCCTTTGTATTCCATTTTGGTCTCCTCCGTTTCTTTTATCCTCGACTTCACTTATAGTTCTTCGAGTATTTTTTGTACCCTTTCCGCAAGACCTGTGCTTGGGATTCGCACCACTTCGTATCCTTTTGCCTTGTAGATTTCTTCGAAGCGTTTCTCAAGGCGCATCGCCTCCTCATGGTTCTCTCGTCTCACTTCGTTCGTATGGGTGCTACCCAGGTTCTCTATCAGGAAGACTTTTGTGTAGCTTCCACCCGCTTTTCTGATGTTTTCGGTCAGCGCTTTCTCACTTGAGTAAGCCAGTCCGTCTTCGTATCCCCTGTCGATAAAGACTCTTGCCGCATCCTTTGGCACCCGCGCATCCCTTTGAATCTGCAGTTCCAGTATTTTTTGCTGGAAGTCGCTGTCAGTCCAAGGCTGCTTTTGCCCCTCGGCTTGCCTCATCCTGATGTAATCCTCAGCCGCTTCGCGGATCACATGCTCCCCGTACCTTATCTCCAGACGCTGTGCTATCGAACTTTTTCCGCATCCCGGAGCTCCTGTCAAGATGTATTTTTTCATGTTTGATCACCAATATAGTTATAGTGTTTTAATCAATTTATAATTTAGTTTCAATTAATAACTACAGTGTTTCAATAAGTTTATAAACTGCCAAATGTTCCTGGCACACATGGGAGTCACCCAAAAAGAGATAGACAAGATAGTCGCTTTTGTAAGACAAGAACCGCGCACAATACAAGAGATAGCCCACCTTATCGAAAGATCATGGGTGACTGCTGATTCATATGTCAAAGAGATACAAGATAGCACCGGACAGGTGAATATTAAGGTCTTCCGCAAAGGCACCCATGGCGCGACAAAGATTGCTTACTACAACTACTCGGAAAGTCTGCTTGGAGATGCCAAAAAAGAAGAGCTTCTAAACAGGATCCTAAATTCCAGACGCAAGCAGGATTTTGATTTCCTTGAAATATTCCAATTCGTGCCCGATGACAAGAAGAAGGCTTTCTTTGAAGAGTATAAAGACCCTAATATAGCGACATCGCAAAAGGTAGGGAAATTCCTGCGTAATGCAAATCATTCAGTCACATACTTTAGCGGCAACCTATCCTTTGTCAACATTGTTGAAAAGGGCGAAAAGGTAATCGATGTGATTGAAGAGCTCTTAGAAAGGGGCGTCAGTTTCAAGATCTTATGCAGAGTCAATCTTTCTTCTATCAACAATATCAACCTACTGACGACATTACTGAAAAAATACCCAGGGCAGATAGATATCAAGCATTGCTATCAACCCTTGAGAGGCTACATTCTAGATGACAGTATGGCCCGTTTTGTCAATGAAGAGTTCGCAAATGATTACAAGAAAGGTGAGCTGAACCAAGATATTCGCATGTTCTGTGAGGTATATGATCAAGACTGGATCGCATGGTTGCGTAAATTATATTGGCACCTAGCCAAGACCTCTATAGACTACCAAAGCAGGGCCAAGATGATAAGCAAATTCCTCTAGACCACTCTTTCAAAAGCATTATATATCAAAAAAAGCCCAGACATGGCATGGCAAAGACTAAACCAGCCAAGAGAGCACAAAAAAGATACCACAATCCTGTGATGTCCGAGTCCCAGTTCAAAAAAGAGATGCGAGCCTTAAGGAAGATACATTCGCTCACAGACCACAAGAAGGAGCAGAAAGTCCTCAAAGAGGTCAAAAAGGTGGAGTGGCTCAAGATCCCATCAGACAAGGAGCTCAAAGTAGAGATTGACCGCCTAAAACAAGAGGAGCGCAAGGCAGGCACCATGCTAAACCCAGTAAAGGAAGCCTACGAACCGCTTCCAAGTTCAAAAGAGATACTAAAAAAAGAGAAGAGAAAAAAGAGATGACTATCGTCTATACCGACTGACATCAACTCCCAGATCTTCCGGTCCAAAGGCTAGGGGCAATAGCTCGCTTATTGTGGCGACCACTATCTTATCGTGTTGCGTGGTCGACATTATCACTTCCAGGTCTACTTTAGATATCACCGAGGCTTCATATAGCATCTGCCTGCAGCTTCCGCATGGCGCCGATACTTCCTTGGTGTCAAAACTCTCTCCCCTGGCGATTATGGCGATGCGGTCAAAGAGCCGTGACCCTTGAGCATATGCTCTCATTATCGCTCCTCTTTCAGCGCAGATTGTCGAGCCATACGCCGCGTTCTCAACATTCACGCCAGTGATTATTGTTCCATCCCGCGCCAATATAGCCGCGCCCACATAAAAATGTGAATATAGATTGTATGCGTTTCTCATAACTTCTTGGGCCGCTTCCAAGAGCGATTTGTCTTCCAGACTCAATGATTCATAATTGACTTGTCTCATCCACAGAGGAGTTCACACCTAATATTTAAGCCTAGCTCGACTTTTTAAGCCGTCATCTATAACACCATTCATGCCAGACCTAGAGACTCTTATACAAGAAGCGAAGAGATTAGCAAAAGATGATAACAATCTCCAGTCCTTCCAGATCGAACTTTTCAAGGTTCTTGACCTGACCAGATTTAAGGAAGAGGTGGAAAGTTTTTGGAAAGAGCGAGTGTTACAAGATGATGGAGATGAGTTTGGCTCATTTGAGAGGAAAGCTCCGATTACTCCTTATATTCTGCTGGGTAAGCGAAAAGGTGATCACTTTCTTTTAGATGAGAGCACACTAGAGAATTACATATTGTGCCATCATATGTTAAGAAAAGGGTATGATCATGTGAAAAATGATCTCCCGGGTGCAAGTCCGCATGGCATCTTGTCTGGTCTGCTAGGGTTTTCAACAGGTCTAGGATGGGATATATATCTAGATCCCTCGCTTAGGAATATCCATCCACAAACTTTTTATGACTTGTTCTTTGCAGGGTACATGTTTTTAGAATCATTGCACTTTGATTTACAGAATCTTGGGACGAGTAAGCATTCAAACGCATCCTTCGCGCGACTTTTGTCAAAGATGAAAGAGACTGGCAAACGCCCTAGAAGTCATAACACATTCTTCGCCAATAACAAGAAGGCTGCTCAGGAAGCGGCGAGGATCAAGAGCCTGGAACTAAATTCACGGCAGGATGATGTCAAGAGAAAAGTGCATACTGCCATTGCCATTTTCAGTTATCTCCGCAATCTCCGATACACACAAAGCGTCTCTACCCCTCTTCTGACAAAGATTATGGACGAGGAATTAAAAATCAGTCTTAGAGAAGGTCACGCGCACTGCTATTGCCAGTTGGATCTTATGGGCGCTAAAGCCTCAGATAATTTCCAGGAAGCGTTCAAGCTTATCCAATCCAACAACGACCCAGACCAGATGGCCGATTTTCTGCGTCTGATGGAGTCTTCACTAAACCCAAAGGATCTTTTCAAGGTCTCTATGACATTCGCCTCACTCTGGGATCAGGCGTACAAGAACGGCTGGCATATGCAGTATGAGGATCATCCAAGGAATTTCGATCCGTTCCTCTCAAGTCAAGAGAATCATGAGCTCTTGGCAAGGCAGGAGACCGGTGCGCTCCTGAATCTTTCCGCGAACCAAAGATTCCGCGAGGTATTCAAAGGCAAGATTCTGCCAGACCTGCCCTATGAGACTCTAGAGGAACTCATGGAGGCAGACATCGGCATCTTCGAGCAGATCCTCCCAGATTTCGGCAAGGAAGATGCAAGATTCGTCCAATCCCTTGTCCGTATCTTGAACGACAACGGGGCGAAAATCAGCGTAACCAAATTCTCCAAAGAGCAAAAAGAGTTTATTGAGGACGCGCCTCTCACCTGTGACTCGCAGGATCTTATCATGATCATCAACAACTTCCAGACAGCAAAAGAGGCGCTGGAGCATGGAGTCACCCCATATCAGGGTGCAATCACAAAGATTGGCGATATCGCCGGGTTTGTGCAGTACTTCGCGATGAATCTCGATCATATCAATGAAGAACTCACTTATCATAAGGAGGTAGAAAGATACGGTCTAAACAGCCAATTAAGAGAGGATGTCCTCAAGATAGTGAGAGACAATGGCATCG
This sequence comes from uncultured Methanosarcinales archaeon, assembly GCA_964359785.1. GTDB lineage: Archaea > Nanobdellota > Nanobdellia > Woesearchaeales > JAGWAF01 > JACQSU01. Next base: position 17,161 of record CAYHWL010000004.1, read on the forward strand.
AGCGATCCAGGAATTACCTTGCAAAATTATCTGACCTCCAAGGCGAGTCCTATGCCAGGCTAGCCTCCCTTATGTCAAAGACTGATCCTCGTTGGTTCCTGCGTTCAAGAGATTTGACAGATATTGTGAAGACGGTTGCGCAAGCCGGCAGCGAGACAGAATGGAAACGCCTGCAGGTTTCAGTGGCATCCGCAAAAGATGAGATTTCCGCCAGACAAGTCATCCTCTCTTACAGCGATATTATTGAGAAAGAATCTCCTGTATACACCCAAGAGGTCATAAACACCCAGCCGCCGCCAAAAGCCCATATCCAAGCAAAACCCCTATACGACCCCCTCAAGTTTGATCAAGACATCCAAACAACCGGTTATGATCCTCAATTGGTGCGAGCTGTATTGGAGAAAGGGTTCTGTCTCGCCAGCGCAAGACGTTTCATAGGCCTCAACTATCTCACTTTCCGCCACGTAGTATCAAATGTGCAAAATGTGATGGGACAAGGGATGGTGGGTAACGATGACATAGAAGCCCTCCTCAAATTCTTCGACTCGCAAGAGGTGATAATACATCACGGAAAGAACCGCACGATAAGAGATGGCTGTCTAAGTATCAATTCCCACACAAAGCACATCCCGCTTGAACCCCTAAGAGATTATATCAGGGAGCTTCTCTACGGCAGATTGATACAAGATAAGGAGTATAAGATAAAAAAATAAAATTAAAGAATGAAAATTTTCTTTCGTCAACTATCTTCCGCCACGGGCCATCTTGGCTCGTGCGACGTGTCCGTTCTTGTCTATGAAGTACAAGTATCCGGACGCTTTCTTGACGCCGACCTTGGCGACCTTTTCAGCCTTTGCTTTCTTGGCTCCTTTTCGGCCGCGGGCCATCTTTGCGCGGGATACGTCTCCCTGCTTGTCAACGAAGTAGAGGTAACCCACCTCTTTTTTCACACCCACTTTTGCTACGACTTCTGCCATTTGTTATTCCTCCTTTTTTGGTTTTGCAACGTTTAACGTCGATACCAAGGGGTTTTCCCTCGATTATCGTCTATATAAAGTTTTCGTCAATAAACGGCCATTTCCCCGTCTATGATACCCTACCCAAAAGTGATGAATCCGATAGACGATAAGACCCCCAACGCAAATTATATAAACGAGATAGGAAAACGTGAACCATAGTGGTGGTTTGATGATCAATGTTATCAAGGATTTTCTAAGTAAGGTCTTAAAGGACCTCTTCAAGAAGAAACGCCATCTAAAGATCGGTCTTTACGGTCCGCCAAACGGGGGTAAGACCACGCTCGCCAACCGTCTGTGCAAAGACTGGCTTGGCGAGGAGATGGGTTCGGTCTCAAGCATCGCGCACGAGACTAGAGAGATCCAGATCAAGGAGCAGATCAACATCCGATCCAAAGGTAAAGAGCTCACATTCAATCTGATAGACACTCCAGGCATCGCCACAAAAGTCGATTATGAGGACTTCGTCAAGGTGGGCATGCCTGAACGCAAGGCCAAAGAACGCGCAAAAGAAGCCACCAAGGGAGTGATTGACGCTATCAAGTGGCTTGATGATATGGATATTGTCATCATCGTTCTAGACGCCACGCTGGACCCTTATTCACAGGTGAACATCACGATAATAGGCAATCTGCAGGCAAGGGACATCCCTGTGCTCATAGTTGCCAATAAGATAGATTTAAAGAAAGCGAATATCAAGAGAATTGAGGCGGCTTTCCCGCAATATGATGTTGTTGGGATATCTGCCAAATACGGGAAAAACACAGACGAGTTTTACGAGGCTTTGTTTGTCCTGGCAGGGTAAAAGAAGATGGTGACATTACAGATAGTTCCATACACGGAGATTGAAGGGCTCTCATCCCTTGGTCGTATACGCAAATTGCTCAACATCGCAAAAGAGGATAAGATAGTCCTTCTGCAAGGCCGTCTGAAAAAGGAAGAGGAGGCCGAACTCATCAAAGTGACCATGGAAGAGATCAACAGCGAATTCCGGGGGATTGAATTGGCTGTGATAAACCCCTTAGAATCAAAATCAGATGGCATCTTCAAGTTAAGAAATGATATGATAGGTATGCTCCTAGGCGATAGGCATGGCCTTACTGTGGTAGGCCCTGCGAGTATTGTCAAATCTATCCGAAAAGATCCGCACAAGATCGAGCTTTTGACCAAAGAGTCTCAAAAGAAGAAGAAGAGGTGAATCATGCCTCACCAATGCGTCCGTTGTTCTAAGATGTATGCCGATGGCTCTCAAGACATCCTCAAAGGATGTGAATGCGGCGGCAAGATGTTCTTCTTCATCAGGAAAGAAAAACTTGAGGAGTCCAAGAAAGCGGCGGATGCTGTGAAGCTTACCACGGATGACCGCAAGGCCATTGAGGAGGATGTCTTTGAGATGCTGACAAGCAGGCTCGACCACGAAGCTCCAGTGGTCCTGGACCTGGAAGCTGTAAATGTGCTCAAACCAGGTCAGTATGAATTGGATCTTGTCCACTTGTTCCAGAATCAGCCTCTTATCTATAAATTGGAGGAAGGCAAATATATCATCGACCTTGCAGCCTCATTCCAAGAACTAAGAAAGGACAAGCCGCAGGACTAGATTTTGCCCATTAATTCTTTCTTCACGCTTTCCAGATCTTCAGGTCTCAAGTATTTATGCGAAAGTCCAGATTTCTTGCATAGATTCCCAAAGGATATCAGGGGCCAGGATTTTGTCTCTTCCTTAGTCACTCCAAAATGACCCATTGCTTTGAGCTGGTTTAGCAAGAGATAGTCAAGGTTGTTGTTTTGTTCAACCATAAATTGGTGCACGAAAGAATCACCGAAGGTCTCATATAGTATCTTGGCCGCAGCATAGGCTTGCGTATTGTTTTTTGGCGCGGGCACAGCTCGCAAGATCCCGCATGTCTTGCATCCAGAGCATTCACGGCCGACAGACACTTTGGTCGGGTGCGCCGGATCAAGGCCGGTGCTTTGCACAGGGTACCCTCGGCACACAAGTGGCCGTGTTGGATAGACTCTGCACTTGTTCTCCTCATCTAAGAATGGGCACTTATCTTCTGCCAGCTGGTTCATCAATATGACTCTTGTTCTTGTCTTTGGGTCAGCGCGTATGATATGTTGAAGCGCAGGCTGCCTTCCAAGGAGTCGATCCCCGTCATTCAAAAAACCCAACGCTTCCCAATCAAAGAGCATAAGGCCAAAGCCGCGCCCATTACGCAGGTTCTGGCAGCATCTGCCGCTCTTCTCGCATGTGAACTTCGCCATTTTCACTGCTGGTATCTTGCGAGGTTTAAGAAAGATTTGATGTTTAGCGAGCATTGCTCCACATGTGTCTTGATTTCAGCCTTGTATTTGCCAGTCACTGGCATCAGGATGTACTTATTCATCATGGCGCGCACAAAGTAGTAGATTGGTTTTTGTTCCCATCGGTTCTCATAGTCCGTGACTAGGTATCCATTGAAGAGTATCTGGACTTTCCCAAGATTCATCCTTTTTTTCTTGCCGTCGATCTTTGCCTCGGCATCCTTGACATCCGAGAATATCATCTTTATGTTCACGACGTATCTAGCGTAGTCAGAGACCGTCTTGTATGGCTCTAGGATTATCTCGATATACTTCCCTTCGGCGCGTACTACCTCCGAATTTTTCAGCTCAACGCGGTCATAACCGAGTTTCGAGAAGTATCCCTCTATCATCTTGTAGACTTCAGCTGTGCTAAACATCCCTTCATAGGTGATTTTCCTGTCCTCTATCACGGTATCGACTTCGCTCATTTTGTGGTCTCCATTCCGATATACTCCTTTATCGCCCTATGCAGTTTCAGAGCGTGATAATACAATCCATCTGCATGGACAAACATTATGTCATATTTAATAACATTGTTATGATAGAAATGTTTGAGTCTGTCTAGGAGCTTGCCTTTTTTGAACTTCTCATTGTAGTCCATAGTCACGATGGCGTCTATTTCTATCAAGATTCTGCAACTCTGTAGTTTCTGTTTCTGTCCGCCTTTCACCACTTCCACATCCATGACGTTGTAGAAGTTTATGACCATCTTTATCGTGTATTTGAAGTAATCATCGACCTCCTTTGTCCCTTCCCATTCGATCTCCTTTTTGATGCCATCAGAGCCTGCCTTGGCTTTGTTGCTCCCTTCAGTGAAGTCATATTTGTGGTCGATTATCCAGTCACGCATCATCTTGAGGAGTCCAGGTATATCGACTATACCTTGATATTTTATTACTCCGATTCGTTGTTCCAGAGGGTTGGGTAAAGCCATCAGAGGTTCTCCTGGGTCCTTGTGAGATACCACTTCTCAAGCGCCGCTTCATCTAAGTACGTGTCGATCTGGAAATAGCCTTTCACGGCTTCCTGCAATTCTGTCATCTCATTGATAAGATCGCTTTTGTGCGCGGAGTATCTGCTTTTCATGGGTCTTCCTTTGGCAAAGGCGATTAGTTTCTTGAATGTGTCTCCAGGATACTTCTTGGTGTTGGTGACAAGCCGCGCATTGATTGAGACTTCTATCTCACCAGTGTCAGCGCCCAGTTTCTTTCCCTTCACAACCACTTCGGTTGGTTTTATCCCAAGTGCGTGCATGTCTATATCAAGCTCATAATAGTACAAAGGATCCTTGAACCTGATATTTCCGCTCTCTTTGGTAACGCGCCATCTGATGAATATCTCACGAGGGCCGCCGCCAAAATCACGTTGTTCATAGAAGGTCTCATTGAATGCCGAATCGCTATCTCTTGTGCAGTACTTATGCTCTATCAGCCACTCATGGAGCATGAAGTACAAATACTCCATACTAAAGACGTCCTTGCTCACTACGACCATCCTTGGCATAGGTTTTGCGTCTTTGTTGTTTAGTCGGTATGTTATCAGTGCCATGGTGTGTATAGGGGTTTGATCCGGTTTGGCGCCATCATCCAGATGCCTTGTTCCACGAATCTATGCAAGGGAAGCGGCGTGCTTATTGGTCGGGTTTTGCCCTTTTTAATGGCTTCTACGACCCCAAGAGGTGTACGTTCTTTCACATCTATCAAGGTATGCGTGCTTCTCCCTATATGCGTCAGACAGTGCGAATCGCTATTTGCTAGCAGGGCTTTATGATGCTGTCTTGCCATCATCACTGCCTTTTTGTTGCAGTCAAGCCAATCCATGTACATGAAGCTCACTTCGATGGCATCGAATAGATCGATGTTCGCTAGTAGTTTCTCCCCAAGCGCGCAGCCGGCAGGATGGGGGAAATATGGATGTGGCGCGCACACTGCATGATGGGATCGCTTCGCCTTCCTCAGGTCTTCGAATGTCGTGATTCCCATCGCCTCTTTCTTGGAAAAATTGTATAAGAGCACATGTCTGCCTTCGATCTCCTTTTCGCATCCAGGCACAAGTACGACGCCTTTTTTAGAAGCGTACCGTCCTAGCATTGGCGTCCACAAAAAACCGTCATGAGCTGTGATGGAGATTATCCCAAGCCCTATCTTCTTGGAATAGTCTATAGCGTCCTTCACCGTGTATGAGATAAAGTCATCATCCGGGTCGCCAGCCGCATGGATATGCATATCTGCTTTAAGTATCATAGACCATAAGCCTACCATGGATTTATTTAATCCTTTCTAGACAAAGAGTCCCCAATACCTTTTTATTACGTGCAAAAACCCTGTCCATATGTTAGTCGGTATCGTTGGAAAGCCAAGCTGTGGGAAATCCACGTTCTTCAGGGCGAGCACCCTGGCAGAAGCGGAGATAGCCAATTATCCGTTTACGACGATCAAGCCAAATCACGGTGTGGGCTACGTCCGCGTCCAATGCGTCGACTCCTTCTTCAATAGGCAATGCAATCCCAGATTTGGTTACTGCACAGCGCATAACAGGTTCGTTCCAGTCGATATGCTGGATGTGGCCGGGCTTGTTCCAGGCGCCCATGAAGGTCTTGGGATGGGCAACCAGTTCCTAGATGACCTTAGGCAAGCTGATGTCCTGATACATGTGATCGATGTCTCGGGTTCAGTGAACGAGAAGGGCGAACCAGTGGATCCTTTATCGTACGACCCTGCCAAAGATGTCGAATTCCTGGAGTACGAGCTTGATATGTGGTATCTTGGTGTCCTCAAGAGAGGGTGGGACAAACTCACCCGATTGATAGTCCAGGAGAAACAACCAGTCCATAAGACGATTGCGAAACAGGTCTCTGCGTTCAAAGTCACTGAAGAGATGTGTGATGATCTGATAAACAAGATGGGTCTTAATCGGGATAAGCCTACACAATGGTCTGAAGAAGACTTATTCAAATTCGCCCAGGCCTTGAGGAAGCAGACAAAGCCCATGCTTATCGCCTGCAATAAGGTGGATGTCCCTGGCGCCTATCAAAACTACGAACGTCTGAAGAAAGATTTCCCTGACAGATTATTCGTTCCATGCTCAGCAGAATCAGAGCTTGCCCTCAAGACCGCGGCCAAAGCTGGCATGATCGAGTACATCCCGGGTGATAAATATTTCAAGATCCCAGACCCAGCAAAACTCACAGAAAAGCAGACAGCGGCTCTTAACTTCATCAAGACAAACATCCTTGACAAACACGGTGACACCGGTGTCCAACACGTCCTAAACGAAGCCGTGCTAAACTTCCTAAAATATATCGCCATCTATCCTGGCGGCGTGAACAAGTTAGAGGACAAGGACGGCAATGTCCTTCCAGACTGCTTCTGGATGCCTCCTGGGAGCACAGCCTTGGACTTCGCATTCCGTCTCCATACTGATTTTGGCAAGAACTTCATCAGGGCCATAGATGTCAAGACAAAGAGGACAGTCGGAAAAGACCATCCCCTAAAGCACCTTGATGTCCTCGAGATAGTGGCGAATAAGTGACCTCCAAAAACCCTCCAATCTTGAAGAAGAACCGCAACCTTTAAATACAAAATGTCTTTTATATAATACAAATTATGCCAAATATGTTCAATGGAAAAGACAAAATGGAACACAAAAGGATTGTTATAAACTGGAAAGAATTCAAGATACCGGATGTACTGCCTAGACTTTCTGATGTGGACTTGAACATTGATTTTATTATTACCATAAGTGGTCCAAGAAGGGCTGGAAAAACGTACTTCTGCTTCCAATTGATGCAAAAGCTGATGGAAAGAGGAACCTCCAGAGAGAACATATTCTATATGAATTTTGAGGATAATCATCTTTTAGATGCGAACGCAGACGATCTGGACAAGATTCTAGAATATTTTTTTGAACTCCACAATGTGGATGACAAACACAAGATCTACCTCTTCTTTGATGAAATACAAGTAGTAAAAGACTGGGACGCCTGGGCAAGGAAGGTGTATGATCAGAGAAAAGACATCCATCTGATACTTACTGGTTCCAGTTCAAAGCTTCTAAGCAGAGAGATCTCAACAAAACTACGAGGCAGGGTGATAAACAAGGAGATATTCCCATTGAGCTTCGAAGAGGTCCTTTTATGGAGCCATCTGCGTTACGACCCAAAGACGATAACCCACAGCAAGGAAAAGACCGCTGTAAGGAAAGCTTTCTCACGATTTCTTATAGATGGAGGCTACCCGGCTTTACTACTAGATAATAATCTGCAAAAAGAACAGATATTGCAAAGCTACTATGACTCTATGATATTCAAAGATATAATTGAGAGATACAAGATAGAGGATGTTAAGAAGCTCAAATCCCTTGCGCAATTGCTATTCCAATCAGTTTCAAGTGACATGTCATATACTAAACTTGCAGAGAGGATGAAAGCGATAGGTTTTGTCATAAGTAAAAATACAGTAATAGAGTATATCTCTTATTTCGAGGACGCATATCTTTTTTTCCAGAACCTCAAATATGAATATTCTGTGGCTCAACAAATGGGATCGATAAAGAAATTGTACTGCATAGACAATGGGATATTGAATGCGGTCAGCTTTAAATTTTCAGACGATATTGGAAGGCTTCTTGAGAATTTGGTGTTTGTGGAGCTCAAAAGAAAAGGTGAGACCGTGTACCGTCACAAATCCAAACACGACTGCGATTTCTTGATTGTTAGGAAGGGCAAGGTTGTCCAAGCGGTCCAAGTCACACAGAACTTGGATGAGGCCACCAAAAAAAGGGAGTATTCTGGTTTATTGGAAGCAATGGCCATTCATGGTTTACAAGAAGGCCTTATATTGACCGAAGAGCAGATTGGGGAAGAGAAAGTCCAAGGGAAAAAAATTATGGTAAAACCAATTTGGCAATGGCTCTTGGGCGTGGATTAGGCCAACTCGAGGGCAGAGTGGAGATGCAACCTAAATGCAAAATGTCTTTTATATGATACAGATTATGCCAAATAGGTTCAATGGAAAAAACAAATAGACTTACTATCTTCCAGATATCAATGAAGGATCCCTTCAAGATGTTCATCTTATGCTTGGTATAGAAGCAGCTCTTTGTGTTTGTATATCCTTTTGGAGGTTATCCACATCTTCTTTGGTCATATCCTTCCATGCCCCGGCCAGATCAGATATTCTTGTTTTCCCGGACAAGAGCCGTTGTATCGTTTCTGAGAAGCTCTCTGTCTTTTTCTTCTGGTTGGCTAAGAGATTATATGCATCCTCTGTTATAGTCAAGGTTTTGGTTGTCATAGTACATACAGGCATATGTGTATATTTGAACATTTGGTTTCAGGGTATTTCACTCGAACAAATAAAGCAATTCTTTTATACCCCCCACAAGAACGTCCCCTTATGGCCAAGAAACATCCCGAGATAATCCTAGTCATCCCGACTTATAATGAGTCCCAGAACCTCCCGCTGCTAGTGGAGGGAATCGATAGAGCGATCAAGAAAGAATCCTACATCGTTTTCATAATCGACGACGGCTCGCCAGATGGTACGGCCAGCTTAGCCGAAAAACTCTCAAAAAAATACCCCATCACAGTCTTTAGAAGAGCTGGAAAGCTTGGTCTTGGCACAGCTTACATCTTCGGATTCCAGGAAGCGTTCAAACTCTCCCCCAAGTTCATCATCAGCATGGACGCTGACCTATCCCACGATCCAAAATACCTGCCAATCCTCTTGAAAAAAGCGAGAGCGGGCGCAGACATCGTCCTAGGTTCCAGATACATCAAAGGCGGCGGAGTCCAAAACTGGGGCATCCATAGAAAGATCATGTCGAGGGGAGCGAACCTTATGGCCAGATTAGCGTTAGGCATCCCTGCTAACGACCTCACAGGCGCATTCAGATGTTTCAAGACGCAGACTCTTATGTCTTTAGATCTGGAATCCATCAAATCCAACGGCTACTCTTTTCTCGAAGAGATACTATATCTCTGCGTCAAACAAGACTTCAAGATCCAAGAGATCCCCATCATCTTCAAAGACAGGGAGCTTGGCGCTTCCAAACTCTCAAAAAAAGAGATGGTCAAGTTCTTCTGGACTCTGATCAGGTTGAGGTTCTTGAGATAATCACCTTTTTATCTCCCCCCGAATAAATCCACCCATGACCCACTGCAATCTCGAAGGCTACACGATTCACGCAAAACAGATGTCTCGTAGAGTCAGAGACCGAAAATCCCATCCAGAGCTTTCCGCGATAGATCGGATAGTGGAGGCCAAGTTACAAGAGAGACAACCCCTCACGATCCTCGACATCGGTTGTGGCACTGGTGAACGGCTCAAGATGATCCTTGAAAGATCAGATATTGACCTAAATAAGGCAAAAATCACTGGTGTGGACTTCTGCCTCCCTCTTTTAGAAGAGGCAAAAGACAAGGAACTAAACGGCAGAAAAATCTATTGCGATCTCATCCACACTGACGCAAAAGACATCCCAAATGAAAAGCAGTTTGATATTATTCTCTGTTTATTCTCAGTCCTAAACAACGTAGGTGACCTCATGGCGGTAAACACTTGGGCCCCACTCCTAAGAAAAGACGGCCTCCTGATCCTAGACGTCCTGCATCCGGGAGTCATCCCACATTTCTTCAAGGACAAGGAGCCGATACTAGAAAAAAGATTCGGCAAGACAGAACAAAACGTCTTCTATTACCGAAGAAAGACCGACAACTCATTTGGCCAAGCGACGATCTGGTCATTCGACATCCTAGCCGACACGCTCCAAGCGAACAACTTAGCCATCAAAGAGGCTTACGATATCCTCACATTCAGATCAAAAGGGAGAAAAGGCGCCTTGGCAAGACCCTACAAAGACAACACCCCAGGCACTACTCACGAGAAAGCCTGGCCAAACAGTATCCTCTTCATCTGCACCAAACCTTAATAAACAAACGCAAGATTTCTCGTCTTATGTCCTGGTTTCCAAAATACGAATTAAAGCCGATCTACAAGCCTTTTGTCCAAGTGATTGACTTTCTAGGCAGTATCATGTTCTCCCCTTTCAAGCCAAAAGAAAAGATCATAAATAGCGATATCAAAAGCATCCTCCTCATCAGATTGGATAACATGGGCGATGTCCTCACAACCACACCAGCTATAAGGGCGATAAAAAAAGGATTCCCAAACTCCAAGATTGACATCCTTATCCGTCCAGCGACAAAGGATCTGATAAAGAACCATCCGGCGATTGATAAGGTCATCGAATTCGACAGCCCATGGCTGCACAGGTCTGGCGCGTTGAATATCCTCGAATCCTTCAAAGCATTCAAGTCCAATCCGATAATCAGCCAATTAAGACAAAAACACTACGACTTAGCTATCGAATTCCATACCGATCCAAGGAACCTCTTGTTAACCTACATAATAGGCGCCAAAAGAAGATTAGGCCATGATGTGAGAGGCCTTGGATTCCTTCTTACAGATGTGGTCCCATACAAGAAGGGGAATCATATCATTGAGCGTAATCTTCTCCTCCCAGAGTATCTCGATTGCAAAGCAAAAGACAAACACACTGATCTTTTCTTGGACAAGCCTTCCTTCACCCAAGCCGATAGATGGATAGAAAAGAACATCAGAGGCCAATTCATCTGCATCAATCCTTGCACAGGAAGGCCCAACAAATTCTGGTTAGACCAAAGGTGGGCTCAAGTGGCAGATCAGCTCATCGAAAAGCTCGGCATCACTGTGGTTTTCACGGGCGCAAAACAGGACACTGATAGAATAAACAATATCATCTCCCAGATGAAGAACAGATCTTCCGCAAAAGTTGCGGCAGGGTCTCTTTCCCTGCTTGCGAGCGCCGCTTTATTCAAGCGATCCAAACTGCTTCTAGCCACGGATACAGGTCCGCTCCATATAGCCAAAGCGATGAGAACACCTATCATAGGCCTCTTTGGTCCAGTTGACCCTAAAGAATGGGGCTATGATGACAAGACTAGCATCACGATTGACAAATTCAAGGATTGCAAGTGCAAGTATCTTCCTGACTGCGTGCAGGAGGATAAGTATTTATGCATGAGAGGGATATCTGTCCAAGAAGTGGTTGAGGCGGCTTTGAAGTTATGGAAAAAGAACTAGATCTAAAGAGCGTATTGAATCATCTCCCAGTCATACTAGTCGTGATTGGGACGTTCCTGGGCCTTTACTTCGTGAGCCCACTAGCGCAAGACGGCGTCCCTATGAATATCGACCTTGCTTTTCATTACGGCAGGATAGCGTGTTTTGAGAAGTCCCCCATGTTAAGCCTTCCTACTTTCTGGTGTCCTCAAAGCCAAGCAGGCATCGCTTCATTCCAAGCTTATGCCATGATGCCGTTCCATCTGGTCTCCATTTTCAGTTGGGTGATGTCCCTAGCTGCAGCCTACAAGCTCATGCTCGTGTTCACCTTCTTCCTTCTCCCAGCAGGAGCGCTTTTCCTATTATGGTATTTTGATATGCCTTTGGCCGGCGCATTTGCTTATCTGCTTTTGATTGTCGAGCATGGCTCTTGGCATGCTGGTTCTTTCGATAAGATCTTCCTGGTGGGCATGTTTAGCAATGCGTTTGGCTCTGGCATGCTGCTCTTTGCGTTGGCGGGAGCATACTTGTTATTCGAAAAGCCATCTTGGAAGTCCTGTATAATAGCATCAGCCATCACGGCCATCTTCTTCCTTGGTCACGCGGCCACGTTCATGTTTTTCCCATTGGTGCTCATCTTGATGGCCGTCCTTTACAAGGATTCTGCTCTAAAGAATTGGAAGAAGTTGGCTGTATACCCATTGGTGGTCTTTCTGCTTGTCTCCTACTGGCTTGTCCCATTCATCGCCAAGAACGCGTACTATGTGGACTCGGGTGGCGGCAATGTCAAGTATCAAGAGATCCAGGATTATCTTTTCAAGGATCTAAGTTGGATCCTATTGTCGTTCTCCCTGATAGGTTTTGTCTATTGCGTGATCTTCGGTGACAAGAGGCTCAAGGTCTTAGGCGCCATATCTCTTATCATCCCCCTATTGTGGCTTTTGGGTTTCATCTGGCCGTCATTTTTCTATTTCAAGTATATCCAGATGATCCGCAATCTTGGTGAAGCTAGGACATTCATCCTGATTTTCGCAGGGATCGCCTTAGGCGCCATAGGCAAGATAAACTTGAGAATCAGAAATTTCCGTCTTCCTTTGGCAGTGATTTCAATCATCCTTCTCTACTTGATAGCCCAACCCCTATTCGCCCTGACCGATTCAAAGAAATCCTCCATATTGATGTCCAGCCAGCCTGATTTTGTCAGACAAGCGAACCTGTATTCAAAATTGGAAGGCATCCCAGGTCGTATCATCGTAGAGGATACCCTCTTCTATATCCCAAACACGGTGTTCATGCTCTCACACCCATATGCTCTCTCACCATCGATTTCGGATGTCGAGCTTCTGGGCGCGGGTGACAATCTTTACAACAGTCCTGATTTCTCGAACACCCAGCAGGATGTTTTCTTCGATAGACCTATCTCATCAGTCACAAAAGCCCAGATGGACCACATCCTCACTGACCTAAATGTGCAGTATGTGATAGCTTTCGCAGGGCCATACATGGACAGGTTCCAGAATTTCACGATCACAAATCAGGATCCCCCTTTCACGGTTTATGCGACAAATATCACCTCATCATATTTTAGGATGGAGGACGCGAGACTTAGTGATGAAGTTTACAGACGCACAAGCGCAAGTGTGCGTGTCACCTCTGAAGGTGGGGAGCTCCTCTTCAAAGTGAGGGAATTCCCTAATTGGCAAGTAAAGATCGACGGGATTGAAGTCCCGCACAAAGTTAGTGATCTTGGACTCTTGATTGTCCAAGTCCCGGCAGGCGAGCACATCGTGACATATGATTATGTCTATCGGTTTGTTGATATCTTTGGTTATATCCTGACATCTGCTGGGCTTATCATGATAGGATTTTTGTCAAGAAAATATTAGCCTATCTGCTCATCATAAATAATTTATGCCATTTCTTTGCTATTGTGCTTAGAGAGAATCGTTTCTCTAGATAAGCGCTCCAGTCGAATTCATCTTTCATCGCCATGACTGTCTCGATGCGTTTGGCAAGATTGACGCTATCCCCAAATGGCACAAACATCCACTCTTCAGGCAGGATCTCCTTTGCCCCCGTGTTTGGGGTGCTTATCACAGGCGTCCCGCATGCGATGCTTTCTGCCATCAGATAGCCGAATTGCTCTTCCCAATGTGGGGTCTGGAGGCTCGGGTACAAGAACACTTTGGCGCGGTTCAGATAGGAAGGGACTTCTTCGCGCGGTATCCAGGGGATCAGTTCACAATTGTCCCCCTGATTATTCTTTATATATTCTTGCATCTCACCGCTGCCGACAAATATCCACTTATACTTCTTGCCTTTCTTGTCCAATATCTTCTTTGCCGCAAGCATCTCTTTTATCCCTTTCTCGGGCAGAAGTCTGCCCATGAACAACACAGTATCCTCACGGTCTTTGCGCAGGGTCTTCTTCGAGAACACGCGTAGATCGATCCCAGTCTCAGGAAACACCACAAAATGATTTCCTGGCAATTGATATTTTTCCTGGAGTATCTCTTCGGCTTTCCTTGAAGCGCAGACTACTTTATTGGCCATTTTCACGCTCACCTTCTCGAAAAGGGAGATCGGGAACCACCATTTCCTATATTGGTTCTCATAAGTGTATGTGCAATAAGGCGTGCGCGTCACGACTGCATAGATTGCCATCATCCAGGTCATGAACGGCTGGATAGGTTCTTCGGCGGCATAGATATAGTCTGGCCGAACCCTTATCAGATCCCATATCATGGTAGGCATCATGTACTTGAATTGCCCCCATCGGCTGAACCATATCGGCCGTTGATGGACATACAAGTTGCTAAGTGGTTGCGGATCCAGTTTCTTCTCCCAGCTATCCCAAAGGTAGCGTCTGCCAGTGAAGATATGCACCTCATCGTGGGGATACAACTTCGCGTACTCTTCCCACACATGCGTGTTCCTCTCGCCTGTACTGCAGGCGAACCGGAATCCGACCATCGCTATCTTCATGTGGTTAGCCAAAGGCCCCCCAGTTTTAAAACTTGCCAAGCATTGTGATCCTTCAGTTCCCTGATAGGTTTTTATAGGGCTTCTCTCTCAAGCCAGAAATGAGAAAGAACCCTTTAGTATCGATAATCACTCTAAGCTGGAATGGCAAGGATATGATGTCCACCTGTCTTGATGCGGTGAAGGTCCAGACTTTCCAGGATTTTGAGATGATCGTTGTGGACAACGGTTCCGTTGATGGGACAAGTGATTTTATCAAGAAGAATTATCCCTGGGTGAGACTAATAAAAAACAAGACAAATCTGGGTTTTGCTGGAGGGAACAACAGCGCCTTTCCGTCATGCAAAGGCAAGTATATCGCTCTCCTAAATAACGACACCCAAGCTGACAGGAGATGGCTTGAAGAACTAGTCAAAGTCTTGGAGAAAAATCCAGACATATTCGGCGTGGGATCAGTCCCTAGGCACAAGTACGGAAGGGAGGAATGGTGGTTCCCAGGGTACGGTACAAGCGGTTTCTTCGGACAGCCTTCCATTGACACGAGGATCCCAAAAGATTTCAAAGGCCTTGTCGATGTCTGGGGTCCAGGCGGCGGAGCATGCCTCCTACGCAGGCCAATTGATATGCTCTTCGACCCTGATTACTTCGCCTATTCCGAGGATTTCTGGAACTCTTGGAGGTTCCGTCTGCAAGGCTATAAAGCAGTCATGAATCCAAAATCTACTGTCCTTCACGAGGGAGAGATCACTGGGAAGAGGCTCAAATGGTGGAAGATATTCTATCAGGAGCGTAACAGGCTTCTAAATGCTCTCATCGCTTTTGAGCCGTGGACTCTTGTGAGGCTTGCGCCGCTATTGGCCATAAACATCGTCGCGACTCTCATCTATGATTATCCGAATGCATATGCCCGAATAATAGCGCACCTATGGCTCTTGGCACATATCCCAACAATCCTAAAAAAACGCAGTTATCTTCAATCATACAGGAGAGTGCCTGATTCAAAGGTCATCAAATACATGAGTTGTGTGCTCTACGAAGAAAGCCTGATAACAAACAGATTCCTCAATAGGTTCGTTCAAGCGATAAACCGCCTGCAAAAGAGATACTGCAGTCTTGTCCATCTCTTCACTGCAGAATTCTATCAGATCAAAAATGGCCGTCTCACTGACAAGTTGACCAAATAAGGCATATCTCTCGTCTTATATCATCCATTACACTTATAAACTTCGCATCATTGCCCCAAGTCATGCCAGAGAAACTAATTAGGATCAACCTCGTATCGGCCCCTTCAGAGAAGCTGATGGGCAAGGAATACTCCTATCCCTTGGCCTTATGCTATCTTGGCAGTTCTTTGGAAGCCGCAGGTTATAGGGTGAAAGCCCACGACCTTTTCAGGATCCCTTATGAACAGATTGACGCCAAGAAGCTTGCCGACTGCGACGTCATTGGTTTTAGCATCCTCACATGGAATCGTATCGCGTCTTTCAAGTTGATCCAGGACGTAAAGAGGATCAATCCTAATATCAAGATCATCGCGGGTGGAGTCCACTGCCAGACCCTGTATGGACAGATACTCAAGAATTATCCTATTGATCTTGTGGCGATAGGAGAGGCGGATACCACGATAGTAGAGATGATCAAGATCCTTGAAGGCAGATTGGACAAAAAGGATGTCAAAGGCATAGCGTACTTAGAGGATGAAAAAGTGATCTTCGTCCCAAAAAAACTTCTCACACGTCAAGAGCTTGATGATCTGCCGTTCCCAAAATATGAGTATTTTGTCAATGACAAATCCAAGACTGTCTATATGATGACAAGCAGGGGCTGCGGATTCCACTGCACTTTTTGTTCCACGACTGTCTATTGGGGCAATCTGTGGAGGAGCCATTCTGTCGAGAGAACTATAAACGAAATTGAGCATGTGCTGGCCAAATTCCCTCATATCAAGCATATCTTCTTCCATGATGACCAATTCTGCCTTGATAACAATCGCGTTATTGAGCTGTGCAAGGAGATTGTGAAGCGTGACCTGAAATTCTCCTGGAATTGCAGTGCGCGGGTCTTCCCGATCTCTGATGAGATGCTCGGATGGATGAAAAAAGCTGGGTGCATCTGGATCACTTATGGTGTTGAGTCAGGCAGTCAGAGCCAGATCCTTAGCATGAATAAATTGATCACTATCGATCAGATCAAGGACACTTTCGCAAGGACCCGCAAAGCAGGGATCAAACCGGAGATGTTCCTCTTTGTAGGGATCCCTGGCGAGACCATGCAGACTGTGAATGAGACGGCCGATCTACTAGACCACCTGGGTATCTCTCTTCCTGAAGTGGGCATTCTTGAGATCTATCCAAACACCAAAGTATACGAGATCGCCAAATCCCAAGGTTTGGTCGACGATGCGTATTGGCTCTCCGATAAGCCTGTGCCGATCTATACTTTTGAGCATTCTTATGAGGAGCTGCGCCAGATGGCCAACGAGATAGTCCTTAGAGGCGCCAAGCGTGACAAGTTGGGTTTCGCTTTATTTGTTAGCAAGCATTTCCTCAAACACCCTCTCAAGGTCATAAAGGCTGGTTGGGAGAGGAAGTACTTCCAGAGGTTCCTGGGGCAGAAATATCCAAAAGAGCCAAATCCTTAAATAAAGGTTGGGTGCATCACGATTATGGTCAAATACACTCTAGACACTGCCCCTGGCAAGAATATTCTATTAGGCGGCGGCCTGATGAAAAGGGAAGGTTGGCTCGTCTGGGATCTCAACGTGCCAAGCGCGCAGATCAATCATGATCTGACAAAATTCCCTTACCCTCTAAAAGACAACACGGTCTCACAAATAGAAGCCACTCAAATTTTCGAGCATCTGGATGACTGGAGATCCACTCTCTACGAATGTCACAGGATGCTCAAACCCGGCGGGCTTATCATGATCCAAGTGCCTCACTACATGGGTATCTACGCCTGGAGTCATTTTGATCACAAATCAGCTTTCAACGCGTATAGCATGGAGCCGTTTATCAGCAATCCTGCAAGACATTTCCTTTTTGAGGAGACAGTTGATGCGATGGTGCATGACAAAGCAAGATTCGAGTTGGTGAGGCGCAGGATAATGTTCCCAAAAGGCGCTTGGTTTTGGGGATACCCATTGGAGTGGGTAACCAACCTATGTGCTTACACCCAGCTTATCCATGAGTTCTGGCTAAACGGCATCTTCAAACCGTCTGGTGTCATGTTTGTGCTAAAGAAGATCTAAGGCTCACTCAAACATCGGCAGTCTCTTTATCCCTTTACGATGCAGTGTGTATCTTCCTAGCGCGCTAAATATCCCAAGAGTGTACCTCACAAGTGCGGAGATGGGCGGGCTTGCGCTCTCCTCGCCGTAGTGAGTCGGGATGGGTATCTCACCTATCCTCAATTTTTTGTTATTGAATTGTATGAGTATCTCGGTGTCGAAATGGTAGTTGTTGGAGCACAGTCCGAATTTGACTTTCTTTAGAGCACCAACCTTATACGCTCGAAAGCCGCTGTGGAATTCACTGATGTTCATTCCAAGCCAGTAATTCTCAAGCGCCGTGAGCCCCCTATTCCCTGCGTATCTCCATTTGGGCATCACTTTCACGCTGTCTCCTTTGATCCTGCTTCCAAAGACTAGGTCCGCGTCCCCCTCTTCTATGGGTTTTATCAATTCAAGGATCTTCTCTACAGGGTATTGGCCGTCGCCGTGCAACATCACGGCTATATCGAATCCACTGTCTATCGCGTACTGATACGCCACTTTCTGTGAGCCGCCGTATCCTAGATTGGTCTGGTTTCGGATCACTTTAAGTTTGTCAAGTCCATGGAGCGCCTTGTATCCCAATGCAGTGAGATTCGCGTTATCTGTACTGCAATTATCTACAATAAGTATCTCATCTGCTCGATCGCGTGTTTTCTTATCCATTCGGTCTAAGACCCATGGCAGTGTCCTGCTCCCGTTATATGTCGGGATGAATATCAGTAATCGCAGCTCTTTTTTCATTGAAGATTCCTCCCCGCGAAAAATGTGTCGAATGTCTTTAGGGTATAATCGATTCTTTCTTTATCAAGCCCTGGATAGACGCCGATGAAGAACGTCTGGTTCATGACAAAATCAGTATTCACAAGATCCCCGACGACGCGATGAGGGATCTTGAGATACCCTGGTTGCCGCAGTATATTCCCTGCGAAAAGCATCCTTGTCGCCACCTTGTTTTGTTCAAGGAATTGGACAAGGTCATTCTTGGTGAATGGCGCATCGGGTTTCACTGATATCAAGAAACCAAACCATGATGGGTCTGATCCAGGGGTCGCTTTTGGAAGGATAAGATACTTCTCATATTTACGCAGTCCATCATATAATAGTCCGAAATTCCGTTTTCGGGCTTCGATAAATCCCGGCAGTTTCTTGAGCTGTTCGACTCCGATGGCGGGTTGCACGTCGATTGGTTTTAGGTTATAGCCTAGGTGTGAGTATACATATTTATGGTCGTATCCAAGTGGTAGGGTGCCAAATTGCTGGGTGAATCTTCTTCCGCAGGTATTGGCTTTTCCAGGATCGCACCAGCAATCCCTTCCCCAATCCCTTAGTGATTCTACGATCCGTTTAAAAAGGGGATTATCCGTGAACACGACTCCGCCTTCGCCCATGGTTATGTGATGAGCGGGATAGAAACTGCAGGTGGCTATGTCCCCGTATGTTCCGACAGGTTTCCCTTTGTATAGCGATCCAAGCGCGTCACAGCAATCCTCTACGACATAAAGGTCATGCCGTTTAGCGATCTCCATCACTTTGTCAAGATCAAATGGATTTCCAAGTGTGTGAGCGATCACGATCGCTCGTGTCTTTGCTGTTATGGCCTCTTCAAGCAGGGTGCAGTCCATGTTATAAGTGCCAAGTTCCACGTCCAAAAATACAGGCACCCATCCATTCATGATGATGGGAGCAACTGTGGTGGGAAATGACGCCGCGACTGTGATCACTTCATCGCCTGCTTTTAGCGGATCCGGTAATAAGTGGCTTCCAAGAGCGCTTATGGCCAGCAGGTTGGCCGATGATCCGCTGTTTGCAAGCATAGCGTATTTTGTCCCGGAGAATGAAGCGAACATTTTCTCGAATTCGCGGCCGAATCTTCCCATGGTGAGCCAGAATTCGAGGCATGCATCTACCGCGTTTATCATCTCTTTTTCATCATAGACTCTTCCCGCGTATTCGACTGGGCTTGTGCCTGGCACAAATGGCTTTCTTTGATGCGCCGCTTGATAATATCTCTTGGTGAGTTCCAATATCTGCGTCCTGATCTCTTCCGCTTCACTCATCTTCTCTCCTCTTTCATGAGCCTAAGACCTGTGAAAGGGTCCACAGGCTTATATCCAGTTTCATCCACCAATTTGTCTATCAAGAGCCCGGCATTAAGAGGCCGTTTCGCCTTTTGCCCAAGTTTGTTAGTCTCGACGGCATTGACAAGTTTCTTGTCAAGGCCAAACACATCGCATATCTCCAGGGAGAAGTCATATCTGCTCATGACCTGCGGCCCGACCACGTTATACACGCCATGGGCGTCCTGTTCTAGCAATTTTTCAGTGGCTTGGACTAGTGTGCTGATGTGGGTGGGACTGCTGATCTGATCGATTGGGACATTGAATGTCTTTCCTTCTCCAAGGGTCTTGATGAATCTCTCGACGAAATTCTTTCCTGTCTCCTCCCAGCCATATATGACTGTTGTCCGGAGAGCCAGGCTGTCTTTGAGGATGTCTAATACGTATCGTTCAGCGACATATTTGTGGAAACCATAGACTCCTATCGGGTTAGGCGTGTCCTTTTCAGAATACGGCCCATTTTTCCCGTCAAAGACGTACTCAGTAGAATAGTAAACCAATTTGCATCGCGACCCGCGCGCGGCATCCGCCACATTCACTATGCCCTCGACATTGACCCTCCACGATTCAGCGGGATGCTCCTCACACCACTCGACATTAGGGTTCGCCGCAGGCAACAAAACGATATTAGGACAATATTTGGAAAAGAAATCCGCCACTGCCCCTCGGTCAGAGATGTCAAGTTTCACAAGATTTGGCACGCCACGGTTGCAATATGTCCCGACCACTTCATGAGATTTTTGGAAATGGTTGTACAGATGCTGTCCTACGAATCCCGATGCCCCGATTATCCCTATCTTCATTTTGATCCGTAGCGCTCCTTGAAGAATTCTTGGTACCAAGGTATTGTCTTAGCGAGTCCTTTCTCTAGTTTGTGCGAGGCTTCCCATCCAAGCACCTTGCGCGATTTCTCATTAGAGAGGTACTGATTCTTGATCTCTCCATGCGCTTCATTCAAGATCTTTGGTTTGAGTTTCGAGCAGGTCAATTTGAGTATGGCATTCACCATGTCAAGCACATTGCTTCTTTCCTCGCTTGAGAAGTTGAATGCGTTGCCTTTCACGTCAGTCCGATGCAGATTCTCTGCGACAGTCAGGTAAGCGTCGACAGCGTCGCCGACATATAGATAATCTCTGATGAATGTGCCGTCGCTGCGGATGATAGGCTCCGCTCCTAGATAGATTGATTTTATCGTGCCCGGCACTATCCTATTGAAGTTCAGGTCGCCAGGCCCATATAGGTTTCCGCATCGAGTGACTGCGATTGGCATGCCGTATGTCTTGAAATAGGATATGGCGATAAGATCAGTGCATGATTTTGACACGTCATAAGGATGTTCTCCTGCGAGGCCTTCATCTTCAGTGTAAGGGAGTTTTAGTTTTGTGCCGTATGCTTTGTCGCTTGATGCGACCACTATCCTGTGCACCGTCTTGCAATGTCTTGCTGCTTCCAGTAGATATGCCGTGCCCATTATGTTGGCTTCGAATGTGCCGATTGGATGCTGGTTAGCGATTGTGACTTGTGTCTGGGCGCCAAGATGGAATATCGAGTCAATCTCATATTCATGGAGAGCCCTGGCAAGTGTTGGCATATCAGCCAGACTTCCGCGGACGATATTGACTTTTTCAAGAAGGCCGGTCTTGATAAGTTCCGATGATGGATTCCAATCCCGCAAAAGGACTGTGACCTCTGCGTTTAGATTCACAAGTTCACGCACAAGATGGCCGCCTAGGAGGCCGCTTGCTCCAGTGACAAATACCTTCTTCTCTTTCCAGAATTCCTCACGTGAAACCATTTTTTAGAGGAGATATCAAGCGTTTATAAAACCTACCATCGACCAAGGCTCTTCAAAAATTACTTTTCATCGACATTTGTGATGATGTTTTCAATCTCTTCTAGCCTATCCGGATTCAGGCTTATCTGAAGACCATAAGAAGTTTTCTTAGCGTTGATAAAGCCATCTTTGATTAATTCTTCTGCGGCTTTCTTGACTTCTCCAGTTGCATGTCCTGGGACTCCCATCATCACATGCTCAAATGCGGTGTGTTTTCCACCAATGATTCTTCTGCGGAATAGTTTTCTGAGGACCAAAGGTTTGTAATCCATCCCATCCTTGGGGTATTCCTGATATTTTAGGTTTTGTCCTAATGGACTAATTTGAAACATCAATAAGTTTAAATACAAACTCCCCATTTAGGATATCATGGAACAGACATCATTTAGGCTTGTGTTCGGTGATTCTCCTGTAGTGAGAGTTATGGATTTCTTTATTGATAACCAGGAGTTTGATTACAGTTTGACGGATATCGCAAAAGGCGCAGGCATCGCGTGGAGCACGTTACATGGATTGTGGCCGGATTTCTTGAAAGCAGGTCTCGTGGTCAACACCCGGAAAATAGGAAGAGCGGAACTATACAGACTCAACCTTGATAATCCGCTAGTGAAGAAGCTTCTTGAGATTGATGTGATAGTCTCAAAACAGATAATGGGTGGACAGATCCAAAAAATCATTGCATAGATCCCTACGGGGGATTAAACAAGGCTACCAAACCTTCCAAGGCACATTATCTGACTCCCATATCTTGTTTATCTCTTCGAAATCCCGTTGGGTGTCTACTGGGAAGAAAAAGCCATGGTGCTTATAGAGCGTTAGTTGATTGTCTTTTGCTAGGATGGGGAATATCTCCTCAAGCATACAGTTATTGTCTTCACTAAGATAGTCGAATATCCTCTTGTTTAGCACCATGAATCCGCAGTTTATCAGGTCATTTAAGACTGGTTTTTCAGCGAATTCATAGACGAGTCCATCCTCCTTTGTCCGTACGATCCCATATTTGGATCTTGGGTGGACTCCAGTGATCGTGGCTATCTTCCCGCTTTTTTTATGATGTTCGATGACAGCTTTCAGATCGACATCCGCGACTCCATCACCGTATGTGAGAAGGAAATTATCATCTTTGATATATTTCTTCACTTGCCGCAACCTGCTCGCTGTTAGCATCTTTTGCCCCGTGTCAGCAAAAGTGATGGTCCAGTCTTCCTCGCCGGTGTTGGTATGGATCATGTGCTCATGTCCAGGCCCCAATTTGAGTGTGAAATCGTTTGCCAGCCACTTATAGTTCAAGAAATAATCCTTGATCATCTCGCCTTTATAGCCAAGGCATAGCACGAAATCCTTATGGCCGAATTGTGAGTATATCTTCATGATGTGCCACAGTATAGGCATGGTCCCTACACGAGCTAGTGGTTTTGGCAGGAACTCTGTCTGCTCCTTGAATCTGGTCCCAAGCCCCCCGCATAGTATGACTGTCTGCATATCCCGAGGGTAAGAGAAGGCATTTTTAAACGTATTGCCTGGACTGTGCCGGGATTGACCAATCCTATCGCCCAAGTCTTTAGAGGATAATCTTTTAAACCATCATCCAATACAAGATAGTCATGGCACAAAACGAGATCCAAGGCGTGAAGATCGTCCCGCTTCGCAGGATTCTAGACGAACGCGGCAACATCATGCATATGTTCAAGGTTACTGATCCAGAATTCACTAAGTTTGGTGAGATCTATTTTTCGACCATCTTCCCAGATGCTATCAAGGGCTGGCATCTCCATAGTAAAATGACGCTTAATTATGCGGCAGTCTCAGGTAACATCAAGCTCGTCTTATTCGACATGAGAAAAGACTCCCCCACAAAAGGAGTCTTGCAAGAAGTCTTCATCGGTGAGGACAACTATTGCAGAGTCTCTATCCCTCCAGGTGTCCTAAACGGATTCAAGGCGGTAGGAAACCAAAAGGCGATCGTGGCCAATTGCACTGACATCCCTCATGATCCCGGAGAGATCAGCAGGATAGATCCATTTTCTAAAGAGGTTCCTTACACTTGGGATATCAAACATGGGTGAATGGACTTTTCAAGAAGTTTTATTAATCGTCCCATTTCCGTTAACTCGATGCGTAAGCTCCCAAAAGTCTTAAGGTTGAACCTCGGTGCCGGCTGGCGCCCTATCGAGGGGTATATCAATCAGGACTTGGTCAAGTTAAAAGGGATAGACTTGACTTTTGATCTCAACAAGTTCCCTTGGCCTCTAGAGGACAACTGCGCTGATGAAATCCGTATGCATGATGTCCTTGAGCATCTTGATGATGTCTGCGCGGTCATGAAGGAGATCCACAGGGTCCTAAAGCCCGGAGGCACCGCAAATATCTTGGTCCCTCATTGGAATAGCAATGGCCCAACATTTGATCCCACCCACAAGCATGGTTTTGGGTACACCACTTTTGAGTATTTCTGCAAAGGTTATCGTCCGATGTTCCATTATTATTTTGATTTCCAGTTCCAATCGCTTAAGCGGCATATCCATCTGCCAGGAGGATTGCAGTTCTGGAACAAGATACTCGAGCCGCTGATAAACCTGGTGCCCGATGTCTATGAGACCACTCCGCTCAAGATATTCCCTAGTGAAGGCATCGAGGTTTGGCTGACAAAATAGGCACAAACAAGTTTCTTAAAGGGTCAGGGATTCCCGCCAGTTTATGATAGAGGATAAGTTGAAGAGGAGTTTTAGGATCGCTTTTGTGGTCATCTTGCTGCTAGGCCTAGCCTTGCGTCTTTATGGGATCACCTGGGGCCTCCCAAACGAACTGCATCCTTATTCCTATCACCCAGACGAGGCTAGGCTCATCCAGTATATGGCTAATATGCATCCTGGCTCCTTTGATTTTTATCCAGATGATTTCGCTTATCCGACTTTCCATGTCTTGTTTGTGGGCGCAATCCTCCTGGTACTCTCAAAATTAGGTTTTATCATCGTGGCTGCGGATCCGCTCTTCTACGCTGCGAATCCAGGGGCTTTCGCGCATATCATTCTTGTGGGCAGATTGATTGGTGTTGGTTTCTCGATAGCTAGCCTTGTCATGGTCTATCTTATCGGAAAGCATCTCTATAACAGGAAAGCCGGTATTATCGCGATGCTTTTTATGGCGATAAATCCCTTGGATGTGGTTGAATCTCATTATTTCACCCTTGATGCGCCGATGATATTTTGGATGCTGCTCTGCGTCTTTGCGAGCATCCGGATCGCAAAAGAAGGCGAAAGGGTCTGGTATCTCTTGGCGGGCGCCGCCCTTGGCCTTGCGGGTGCGACGAAATATCCCGGCCTGATGGCCGGCGTGTTCATTGTCGCAGGCCACATCTTCTTCACAAGAAAGCATAAAGATGATTTCAAGGATTTGGTGAGGTCATTCCTATCAAAAGACATCCTTATCTGCGGAATCATATTTATCGCCGCTTTCCTTATAGGCGTCCCTTATGCTATGTTAGAGCCAGGCACATTCATAGGCAATTTCATCAAGACCTACGAGATAAGTTCAGGAGCGGATCAAAGCTTCCCATGGTTCTACAATATCGGACTGGCCAGCTGGTCATATCATTGGAATAATATCCCCTTTGTTTATCAATTGACTGCCCTGCTTCCTTTCGCGTTTGGCATCATGATGTACCTGTCTGTGCTAGTCTCATTTTGGCTGATGATAAGATACGCTGATCTGCGCTCAAAGGTCTTTGTGATGGGCGCATTCGCCCTTTATCTTCTCTTGATAGGTAAATGGATCAATGTCTTCCCAAGATATGTGCTTTTTCTGATGCCTTTGGGAGCGTTGGCTTGCGCGATAGGCCAGCGTATCACTCTTAAGGTCTGGCGTGGTCCAGCCCCTATGGTCATCTTCTGGTTGGTGATCGTGGCCACTTTTGTCCATACTGTCTCTTTGGATTACAAATTCAATGATACACAGGATCAGGCATATGATTGGATCATGGGTAATATCGCGGATGACTCCAAAATCGCCACTACGCTCTGGGCGCCCCTGCGTTACTCCCCATTACAGGATAGGGAGGCGTTGGACAACAAAGCGATGCGCAATGATGTCATCGTCTCCAAGAGGGCGAATGATCCTGATTCGCAGGATATGACGTTTCTGGCGCTATGCAAAGGCGGTCTGTGCAAATCTTTCAAATCATACACGATGTATAACCCGGCCCCCGATTGGTTCGACAAGCGTTCACCTGATTATGTCATCCTCTCAAGCCTTGAGACAGATGGTGTGGACGCCCCGCATTTCGACAAGTCCGTCGATTCCATCCGTTCATTCTACACGAGATTCGCGAATTGCAATTCCAGCTACTATACTGTCGCGGTATTCGATCGCCCATATTTCCTGGAGTCTTTCTACGCTCTGCTCGATCCTAGACTCAAGAGCCTATACCCCTCCCCAAGGATCGAGATACTGCGTAAGGCGCAATAGGCCTGTACTCTCTGCACAATTAATCATACACTCGCGATCTTTTGTCTATAGTGACGATCATGATGCGATTTTTGTCATAATTTAGAGAATAGAGAACGCGGTAATCTCCGACTCGAATTCGAAAGACCTTTTCGTTTTCATACCAACTGTTTTCAACGCGCTTGGTTCCTTTAGGGAATGGTGTAGTAGCAAGCGCTTCGATGTGCTTACCTAGCCGACGAGCAAGTGGGGGGTCTATCTTCTCTAAAAATTTTGCTGCAGCACTCGAAAAGGAGACATCGAGCATTGTCAAAAGCCTAGGCGACGTTTCATTTCTGCCAATGGCACTGTCTTGCCCTTCGATTCATCTTCAAGCGCTTTGGTGAAACTTGCCCGTTCGCCTTCGCTCATATGTGCATCGTGAAAATCCTCTCGGAGATTGTGTAATTCTGCGTCCATTTCAGTGAGCTTCATTTTGACAGATTGGAGTTCCTCAAGGATTTGTTGCGTGATTGCTTCTGGCATGAGTGGTGTATTATTTCTTGAGCTTAAATACTTTTGTCCCTTCTAAGTACGAGACGCTGCGTTCTCCAAAAGGAGAAAAGGAGAAATCTCCCAAAGTCCTAAGTAACTTATAGAACCATATCACTCATAATTACAATGCCAAGGATCGAGCATTGATCCAGAGGCTTCAACTTCTTTTTTCGTAGTTTGCTAGAGGCTTCCGGGGTGACGTTGCAAACCCAGGGGGTATTCGGAATGTGCTGCAAACTCCCTACTTGATCGTATCATGTATAAGACTCAAGGCTTTGTAGTATTCCTGTTGCACATACGCGCGACGCGTCTCGTTTGAGAATGATCCTGGAATGCGTCTCAAAAGGTTTGCGCCGAGGTGATCAGTTTTACGATAAACCGGATTGTCCAATTCATACATGTATTCTCCAGCAGGGCATTCCGGGGTAAATCCATCGACGCCTTCGTCTCTGAAGTCTCTCCGGATACTGCCATTTTCAAGATACATAACGACGCGGATCCTATCCCTTGTGTTACGTCCCATTTCATAGTCAATCATCATTATTCCACCTTTCGAACGTATATGTTTTCGATACATGGTTCCGGGGTCGTCCGGGTCGTTAGAAAGAATTGTTTCATCAGGATGTAAGGAAACGTATCTTGCGATATTTTCAGTGAGCACCAAGACTTCCTTATCAGTTGCTTGATATAGTTGTGGACCACATCCATTATTTGACTTACTCAAATGTTGTGCAAGCGCGTTTTTACTCTTCAATACATGACTCTCAATGTTTGGTTTGGTGTTATCCATGTGCCAGAATATACTCGTCCCAAGCACACCTATGCCTACCGCAACTGCATGGGACAAGAGTTTTATACGTAAACTAGGACGGTCATTCATTTAAACCTTAATTGCGAATCACTATGTCAATTGCGAGCGCTCACCCCTGGTGATCGCGATGTCGCTGCGGCTCTTCGCT
>CAYHWL010000005.1:0-9594 GCA_964359785.1 uncultured Methanosarcinales archaeon
CGACGACGAGGAATGCGATAACGGTACCGGAAACAGATGGGAAGGACTTTGTTTAGGAGTTTGATTGCTGACTCCTGGTCCTTGCAGGTTATGTGCAGGATGAGGCCTTCGAAGATGAAATGAAGGACGCCCTGGCCTTTCCAAGACCAGATCAGGTCTTCGATCTGGGAGGTTTCCACTTCTTTGTGAGAATTCAAGATCCTAGCCGCCTTGTCTTTGTTATGGGCAAGACGGCTGATGAGCACTATGCGTCCGGAGCAGGATGATGTGGTGAAATAAGAGTCTGTACTGTTGATCTTCTCTAGTAAAGGGAGGATGGGGGCGTCCCAGGAGCCTTTCTGGGAGAGGTCTGGTCTCTTGAGAATGTTCTTCTTGTCGGCGGCAAATGACATGGTAGTGGTTGATGAAGGGGATTAATATTGGTAGCGGATGGGGGCATGAGATTACTGTTATGAGTGGGTCTGAATCAGGTATTGGCTATCGTGACACGTATCGAGACGCATCATCTGGAGTAGGAAATCATAGGCTAGACATCATATCCCAAATATCTTAATCAGTTCATGAGTCGGATAGACACTGACTGACTGCTGGTCCTGCAATCCTTTCTCATTTGTCCAAATCGGGCATTTTAGGTGCATCGCCAAAGCAAAATAGATCTCATCTTTTGGGTCAGGACATATCCTAGCAGCTTCATCAAGACAATCGATAAAATCTTCTTCAGGGATTATTGTTATCTTTCGTTTGAGAATAACTAGGAAACGGTCGATCTCATCCTGTGATAAGAATGATTTCTGCTGTATCGTCGCCCTGTTATTCTCAAGCTCCTTGAATAAAAGCTCCGGGGCGAATATCTCCAATTCTTCGCGGAAAAACAGATCTATGGGTTTGCCGGGGCGGATGAGCATGGAGATGACAATATTGGCGTCAATCACTACTTGCATCTATTTCATTCCTCGGAAACGTTTTGCCATACTATCATGGATTTTCCTGCTGATATCTTCAGCGTCCTTTTCTGTCAACCTGCTTTTTTGCGCAAGCTGTTTTAGGAATTGCATCTCTTTGATCTTCTCCTCAAAAGACCTTCTTGCCACAGCTGACCAGTTCACTTCATCAAAAGCAAGGATCTGATTGCGAAGTTCATCCGAGACCGAAACTGATATAGTTGCCATAGATGTTCACCTTTGTTATATTTGTCATTAATAACAAGAATAGTATTTAAATCTTTTGGAAGCCTTATCGTAATCGCATTACTAGTGTGACGTGTTTAGACGAGGCGGGGGGGAGAGACCTACTTCGAGGTTTCAAAAGATTTAAGAAAAGTACAATGTTCAAGACGCTATGCAACCAAAGACAGACCTAAATGATTATCAATTGATGTGTAAAGCCACAGCCAAGAAATTCGAGACCCCTGAAAAAGAGATCCTCACTTGGGGGCTTGGCATCGCAGGAGAAGCTGGTGACGTGGCATCTTGCATAAAGAAAACCTTTGCCCATGACAATGATCAGAGGGCCGGCATACGAGAAAACATCGGAGATTCCCTTTGGTATGCGGCCATGATATGCAACTTCTTTGATTGGGATATGCAAGAAGTGCTTGATGAAAACGTAGAGAAACTAAAGAAACGCTTCCCAAATGGATTCACAATAGAAGATGCGAGACGGAATGGAACTATGATCGATTGGAACAAAAAATAGATGATTTCTTACCATTAGATTTAAAAACACATGCTAAATCTCCCGACATGGTGAAAAAAAATGGCTGACGAAGCATACTGCTCATCATGTAAGAAACGCTTGATTGAACCAGGCGCGATAAGGATCAAATGCCCAAACTGTAGCAAGGAAGAAGTCATCCGTTGCAAGACATGCAGGCATCTAGCTGTCAAATACAATTGTCAATGCGGTTTTGAAGGACCAAACTAATGGCGAACTGCATCATCACACTCAAGATAATGCCTGAATCTCCAGACGTAGACTTAGCTAAACTCCAGGAATCGCTAAATCCAGTAGTCGAGAAATTCGGCTGCGAAGTGGGCAAAGTCGACATCCAGCCAGTCGCATTTGGCCTAAAGGCGCTTGTCATCATGTTTGTCATGGATGAGAAGCGTGGAAGCACCGACGAACTCGAAGCCGAGATAGGAAAGTTACCTGGCGTAAATTCAGTTGAATGCACTGATGTGCGCAGAGCGATAGGATAAAATCCCATATTGTTTTATATATCCCGAGAACCATATGGACATATGGATAAATGGATAATTAGGCGTATGGACAAGTGGATAATCCTACTATTGATCTTGACATTACTAATTGGCTGTTCGAATACACAAGAGAATGCGTCGCCGGACGCTCGCGACTTGCCTTCTGCGACTGCCGCTCCGCCAACCATAGATGATAGACTAAATGTGATACCTGCGCTTGAAGCGGCAGGAAATACATTTGATATCAAGATATCAGGATTCGCATTCAATCCAGCAGAATTGACAATCAATAAAGGAGACAGCGTCTCGTGGAAAAATCTTGACACTGCT
Source organism: uncultured Methanosarcinales archaeon (assembly GCA_964359785.1). Taxonomy (GTDB): domain Archaea; phylum Nanobdellota; class Nanobdellia; order Woesearchaeales; family JAGWAF01; genus JACQSU01. The sequence continues at coordinate 2,529 of CAYHWL010000005.1, forward strand.
CCTCATCTGGTGCTATCTGACACTGGAAATGAGATCGCTTCGCAAGAACTTCCATTGAATGGGGTTTACACCCACCGATTCGACACATCAGGCACATTCGAATACTACTGCTCGATCCATCCTTCAATGAAAGGGAAGATCCAGGTGAGATAAAATGGCAATGCCAATAATATTGGGGATACCTCTCGTAGCATGGGGAGGTCTTGCAACGTTGATATGCCTTATGATCACCTTCTTATTCGGATTTCTTGTGCACGTCAAACACATGAAATTATTCAAATGGCACATGAGAATGGCCGTCGTGACCCTGCTTCTAGGGCTTGGACACGGAGCCTATGCCTTCTTGTGGATCTGGGGGTACGTATAATGGCAAAAGAGAGCAAAGGTAAATGCATATGCAAAGACTGTCCAAGCTATGTCGAGAGCAAAGAAAAGATAGGATACTGCCTCACAGGCAAGAGCAAGATGATAACCGAGGAGAATGGATGCATCTGCCCAAACTGCCCTGTCCAAGAAGAGCATGGATTTGAAGGCGCATACTACTGCATAAGAGGCAAGGCATGAAAGAGTGGCGCTGCAAAGTCTGCGGATTCGTGCACAAGGGGGATAGCCCTCCAGACGAGTGCCCGCAATGCAGCAGTCCAGCAGTTGAATTTGTATTGGGACCCCGCGAGAAACTTAGATACGATGGGAAACCATTTGATGTATTGCTCCTTAACGGATCGAACCATTCTAAACATAATACTGGTCTCATGTGCGATATAGCAGAAAAGGAGCTAAAGAGAAGGAAAACATCGTATCGACGCATCAATCTGGTCGAGCACCTGATGTATCCATGCTGGTGCTGTTACTCTGTGCGTGATAATGCCTGCACATGGCCATGCCGCAACCAACTCGATGATGTGCCAGCGATACAGGACATGATGGTCCAAGCCAAAGGAGTGATAGTCTTCACGCCGATCAACTGGAATCAGATGACAGCACGCCTCAAGATCTACTTGGATAGGTGCACCGCTATCGAGAACCGGTCGCTACTTGGCAAGAAACCTCTGTGTATGGGGAAGACAGTGGGGATACTTGTCAACGGACACGAAGATGGCGGGATGAAGACCGCGCTTGACGTCTTCCTCTACTTCCAGCAGATGGGATTTGTCCTTGCGCCATACGGACTAGGTTATAGGACACATGGCGCATCGCATGACACAAAGATGGATCATGCTTTCTATCTTAAAGATGAGAAGATGCATGAGATGGTCAAAGGGGTCGTAGGCAATGTCATAGAGACGATGAAGCTTGGTCTGTCAAACAAGCTAGGCGGGATAAAAGATGTGTGCGAATAGTCTAGACCACTGCCGATTTCTTCAATAATGGGATAGAGATGCCAATCGCCAAAACCGAGATGACGATGAGGGTCAAGCTTGTCGTCGCGCTAAGGCCGATACCATAAGTGACTATCTGCTCTAGGAGACTGATGCACATCGTCAATGGAGATAGGTTCCCTAGTATATTCATGAAATAAGGCATCGCCTCAAAATTGAAGAAGACACCAGAGAGGAACATCATAGGGATAGCTAGCACCAATGTGGTCAGAAGAGCAGTGTTCTCTGTCTTTGACAATGAACCGATTAGGATGCCAAGCGCAACGAAGGTCAGGGACGCGATGGCTAAAGCGGTCAATAGACCAAGACTGAAACTGAAATAGACGCCAAAGAGGGCGACCGCTATAAGCATCAACGCCAATTGGACAGCGCAAAGACCCAAGAGGAAAATGACCTTCTCTATGATAAAAAGACTGATCGGCCTTGGGGCTAGGACTGTACGCACCATCGTGCCAGAGCGTCTCTCTCCCACCACACTCGACGCGCTGATAAGCATCGTGACAAGCATCAAGGTGATCATCATCACACCCGGGGCGATAAAATCAAAACGCTTCTTCTCCGCAAACGCCTTCCTGACGTTTAGGGTCACGGGTCTTACGATATTTTTCGGATCTTTGGTAGTATAAGTATCCAGGAACTTGCTTGTCTTATCCAGATCGGACTGGAGCGTGATTATCTGTGTGCTGAAATTGCGGGCCATCTCGCTAAGCTGCCTCACCTGCGCAAGGGCCTCAATCCTTGCCGCATCCACATCATCCATGCGTTCGCTTGCCTTATTGATGCCTTCTTCCACCTTATCCAGGTCTAGTCCATCTAATGACTGGGCAGTGCGGTTGGCAAGCGCGCCATATGAACCGTAATCCTGGGTGAACCTCGCGCTGATATTGTTGATCGATTCTATAGCGGCCAATCTTTGATCCTCGATATCGATCAATCTTGTGATCGAGGCGTTGAGAGAGTCACAAGCCTCCTGCGGAAGGCATGTGCTATTTGTCTGTTGACAGATGTAGCAATCATCATAAAATAATTTAGTGAGATCATCTGCCGTGGGCGCTGTCGAGAGATTTCCAAACGAGAGATCCATCTGGCTAGACGGACTTTGCGCCAATACATCCTGCGCATCCTTGATCCTCAACTTGGCATCTGCTAATGACCTGTTGGCATCCACTATATAGTTGCGGGTGCTATGGGTGTTAAGGTCGCCTAGCAGATCCGACGCGTTTTTCGTCTGTTCCTTTAGGAGTATGGATGCTTTCCTTGGGCCTTCAAGACCTTTGCTTGCCAATTTTAGCTTGTCATTGAGCTTTTGCAGGTTGTTCCAAGCCTCTGTGATGAAAGCGACGCCTATCTGCTCATTGAGCTGATTGACAAGGGCTTCGAAACTGGTCTGCAAGGCGAAGCTGGTCTGGCCTTTTGAGTTATCCAAGTAGAGATCAAGATTGGTGCCATAACCGTCCTTTATCTGTGAATAGAAGTTATTTGGCACTGTAAGAGAGCCTCTTATCTTGCCGTCTTTCACCATCTGACTAGTGGTCTGTTCACAATCTTTTGGAGACTCCAACTGCAAAGGATAATCAAGCTTGAATTTAGGCTCATGATTGCACAAACCCAGATGTATGTTTCCCAGCACTTCCTCTTGAGGGGTCTCGGCAAAGACATTCCCAAGGATCCACATTATCACGATTGGAGTAAGGAAGATAAGGACAAGATTCCTCATATCCCGGCCAAAGATCCTCGCATCCTTTGCAATGCCTGTGAAGACGCCCATCTTGATTCACCTGGAAAGAAGATTGACAAACGCCTCTTCTAGGGTCTTGCCATACTTCTTCTTCAGATTCGCTGGAGTGTCGATCGTTATCAATTTACCCGATTGGACGATGGCGACACGGTCGCAAAGACGCTCCACCTCGGCCATGTAATGCGTCGTATAGATTATCGTGACGCCTTGCTCTTTGATCTTCTCTATCACTTTCCACAGACCGTTACGACTGATCGGGTCGACACCGACTGTTGGTTCATCAAGGAAAAGAACTCTTGGACTGTGGATAAGAGCGACACCGATGTTGAGACGCTTTTTCATTCCGCCAGAGAGGGATTCGGAGAGGGCGTGCCTCTTGTTCTCAAGACCCATAAGCGACAGAAGTTCGTCGATCCTCGCTTTTATCTTGCTTGATCCCATACCATATAGCGAGCCGAAATAGTTAAGATTCTCTTCCACGGTGAGCTTGCCATAGAAACTGTCCTCTTGAGGCGCCCAGCCGATCAGCGGCTTGACTTTATTTGGGTTCAATACGCTGATGCCGTCGATTTTCGCATCCCCCTCTGTCGGCGGCCAAAAGCAAGCGAGCATCTTGATCAAGGTTGATTTACCCGCACCATTGGGGCCAAGGATGCCATATATCTCACCGTCTTGCACCTCAAAAGAGACATGGTCCACAGCCGTGAACTTGTTGTGACGCTTCGTGAGGCCGCTGACAGTGATCATAAACATGACGATTAGACGGGTGCTTTTTATTGGTTGCGATGCTATTTGCGAGCCATCCTCCATAACATTTAAAAATAGAATGGGAAGTGGCCAGAGTAGGGGTGAGCCAATGGCTAAAACTACACATACAGGAAAGCATGCCAAGCATGCTGAACAGACCGAGAATAAAGATCATGAATTCAAAGAGCACACACATGGAAACAATGGAATCTCTGTGAAGACACTGGCACTGGCCGCTATCGCTCTAGTAGTGATAGTGACCGCCGCATATTATTCTGGAAAATCATCAGGACCAGACGCAGCCTCCGGCGGCGTCCCAACAATGGAGCTCTATGTGATGAGCCAATGCCCATACGGAGTCCAAGCCGAAGACCTGATCTTTCCAGTCATCAAAGACCTCAAAGGATATGTGAATCTAAAGTTGGATTTCATCGGTGGAGGAAGCGCCGGATCATTCAACTCCTTGCATGGAGAGAATGAAGTGAAAGGAGATAAAGTGCAGCTGTGCGCAAGAGAGCAAGGCGAGAAATACATGGATTTCATCTTGTGCATGAATCAAGACTCTTCACAGATCCCAAACAACTGGGAATCATGCGCAAAATCAAGCGGACTTGATGTTGCTGCATTGAAAACCTGCTATGAAGGCACGCAGGGAGACAAACTCCTTGAAGAATCATTTGCGGTCTCCTCGAAAGCAGGAGCGCAAGGAAGCCCGACAATCAAGATCGCAGGCAAACCCTACGAAGGGAGAAGGGATTCAAAATCGATCACCAAAGCGCTATGCGCAGCTGGTGGGAATGCCGCAAGCGCGTGCAAAGACATCCCAGACGCGGTGAAATTCGATGTCACCATCGTCAATGACATACGGTGCAAGGACTGCAGCACAGCAGGCTTAGAATCAAATCTCAAGACCCTCTTTGAAGGGGCGCAGATAAAGACCGTCGACGTCTTGAGCGATGAGGGAAAAACCCTAGTCACAAAGTACAATATCCAGAAAGCGCCATCTTTTGTCTTCGACGCCAAAGTCAAAGACACCGAAGAATGGAAAGGGAACCAGAATATCTGGGGAGCTTTCGATGAAGTCGGAGGCGGCCTGAAGCTAAAAGATGAAGCCACAGGAGCAACATACTTTATCGACCCTGCAAAGCAGGCAGTTTTTGAGAAAGCTGAACTTGCGAAAAAACAAGGCGCGCTCAAACAACTAGGAGTGAATAGCGACAACAAGCCCCAAGTGGACTTTTTTGTCATGAGTTACTGCCCATACGGAAACCAGGCTGAAGAATTGATCAAACCTGTCTATGACCAATTGAAAGGCAAGGCAGACTTCAAACCACGCTATGTCATCTACCAGAATTACCAAGGCGGAAGCAAGGAATTCTGTCTTGATAAGTACTGTTCGATGCACGGGATCCAGGAATTAAATCAAGATATCCGAGAGATGTGCGTGAACAAGTATATGGGCATAGGAAGCTGGTTCGACTTCGCTATCGCGATGAACAGCAAATGCACATACCAGAACGCAGACACCTGCTGGGAAGCCGTCGCAAAGGGTTTGAAGCTGGACACAGACAAGATCTCGAAATGCCAAAAGGATGAGGGCTTAGCTCTTGTTAAAACAGAGTCTGACTTAAATACCTTGCTTGGAGTCCAAGGAAGCCCATCGGTCTTCGTGGAGGGAACCTCCTATGAAGGCGGAAGGACAAGCGCAGGATTCCAATCTGCATTGTGTGGCGCTTTCAAGACCAAACCTGCCGAGTGCGCAAATGTAGTGGCTGAAGTCCCTACCGCCGCTGCACCCGCCGGCGGATGCGGGGCATAAATTCTTTTTTTCCGTTAATTTTTTATATTTAATTTAATTTTTGTCTAGCCGCAGAGAAATTCTACTCTCAAAACAGGGGGCCCCTCCAACAGAGGGCAGGGGAACTGATGCATTGGTATGCAGCCAAGTAGCACATCTCCATAAGCTTTAAGAAGAGATATCCTCGAATGCATCCTATGAGATGGATAGCGGTAGCCATCATAGCATTGATGGCATTAAGCACGGTATTTGCGCAGGAAACCAATTCGACTAATACCACTGAGAATTCTACTGTCATTGAGACCCCGGTAGTCGTAGCTTCACCAGAACCCGCGCCGGCCCCTAAACCTGAGCCAAAACCCGAACCTAAACCGCTCATAACTGATTTTCGCATGACTCGAGTTTTTCCCACAGAGATAAAGACAGGCGACACGCAGATGAACCTGGAGATAATCAACTCTGGCACCGCACCTCTTGAGAATCTAGGCGCTATTGTGACTGGCAAAGGGATCGCGGTGACTAATATAGAACCAATCGACCGATTGGAGCCTGGACAACAAGGCCTGATAATCGTCTTTTTGAGCGCTTCACAGCCTGGTGTGATACAGTTGAATGTCAGGATATTAAATAAGGATTTCAAGGGGAATATACGCGTGGTGGATCCACAAGCTGTGGTGATCGCCGCGCAGAAAGCCACAGAGATCCAAAAGACAAAAGAAAAGACAGCCGCACTGAACGCCAAACTTGAGAATCTATCCAAGACATACGAAGATTACGACCATGAGTTCATAGAAAAAAGCGCACAGCAGTACATCTTCCCAACCATGAGTTTCGCAGACGCCAAACAGTATCTGCGCACAGCCCAAGCGGCATTGACGAAAGGGGACTTGAGCGAAGCGGAAGCCAACATGGTGCTTGTGGAGAGTGAGCTTGGAGAGATACGCAATAGGCTTAATAGCGGAAAGCTAAAAGAGAAGACATGGAATGACACTTTGCGCGAGAATGTGCCGTGGATCGCCACAACACTAAGCGCCATAGTGGCCATATTCGCCATAATCGACAATGTGAAAAAACATCGTGTCGCGATCACAGAGTTCGCGGCAAGCAAGAAGGAGCCTAAACGCAAGAAGAAACATATGAAGAAAGAAAAGATCCCTATAGAACCTAAAGAAGAGCCAAAAAAAGAATAGATTCATCTACGTCTTGAACGATTATCCTGCTGTTGGACTGACTGGAGAAGCGCGGCATATGGAGTGCCAGTATAGTTTGTGCCTGTGAGCGGACCAGAATACATCGACGATGTGTTTTTCTGAGGGGTAGTCGTGGTGGGTGTCTTGAGGTCGATAATCCCCTGAGGACAGTATGTCCAGCCCACAAACCCTTTGCATGACTTGATGATCGTGC
>CAYHWL010000005.1:9604-27623 GCA_964359785.1 uncultured Methanosarcinales archaeon
GCCGTTAGGACCTGCCGTGACGCTGTCATCCTCCGTGTCTCTGCTTGGTGTCAAGTCCACTGAACCCTTCACATTCTGCCATTGCTTGTTGCTACCTTGCGCTGCCGTGTTGGACTTTTTCACCGTCAATAGTTTTGTCAACGGAATAGGCTTTGTCTGCTCTTGGGAGCTTGCCAATAGCTGTTTGATCTCTTTTTCCAGATCATCGTCTTGTGGGGTGATGGTGAGGTTTACCTCCTGATTGGGAGTGACTTTAAGGGCCGTGGTATTCTTCATGGCTGGTTTATCATCGATTTTCAGCGCTGAACGTGGAGCCGCGCAGGCTGTCAAGAAGATGAGCAGGATAAGAATAATTGGCCATCTCATGATATTAAGCTGGGAATCGTGATATAAGAAGCTTGTGCATCACTTATTGTAGGGAAGTAGGATAGCGATTGTCGTGCCCTTGTCTGGAGCTGATTCCTGCACGAAGATCTTCCCTTCATGATCCCTGATAATCGCATATACGCTAGCCATGCCAAAACCTCGTCCGCGCCCTTTCGTGGAATTATACGGTTCAAAAATCTTCTGTTGAACCTTCTCATCCATGCCAATACCAGTATCAGTGATCTTGATACTAACATCCTCTTCCTGGTTTTTCGTCTCAAATCCAAGCGTACCCCCAGAGGGCATCGCCTCAACAGCATTCTTAATCAGGTTATAGAATGCGGTGCGAAGTTCGCTAGGGTTGCCTTTGAGAGGACCGACATCCCCATAACACCTTTCCACCTTGATCTCATATCTGTTCGCCATAAATGTAGGCTTCGCTTGTTCAATGGTCTCTTCTATAAGCGCATCGAGATCGATTGGCGTTTGTTCACCACAACGGATGCCCCTTGATAAGAAATGCTGGAGCTGTTGGATCCTAGCCTGCGCATCAGAGGTGCAGACATCTATGACGCGCAGATAAGCCATCGTCTCCTTAGGCACAGATGGCACTATCATAGCAAGATCGAGGTTTCCCAAAATAAGCGTGAGAGTATTCTTGAAATCATGGATTGTGGCATTTGTCAAATCGCTTACCGCGCTGAGGCGCTCTTTTTCCAGCAGAATCTTCTGTGCCGTCTTGCGATTTGTGATATCACGCGCGACTCCGAAGATCTGGCCATTGCTCAGTGGAACTGTGCTAAGAAGCGCGATCCGCACTGATCCGTCTGGATGAACATACTCTATCTCACCAAGATCCGTGGGTTCTTTTCTACCCGCTAGGATGTCCAGACGGTCCTGTGCGCCTTTGGGACACACATCGAAGGTGCGCATTGTCTTGAGGGTGTCTAAGGATCTGCCGGTCAGCGTCTCGGCGGCCTTGTTCGCGTCTAAATAGCTCCCAGTGACTTTGTCAACTATGAAAATCGCATCGTTGCTTCTCTCAAACAAGGCGCGATATCTCTCCTGGCTAGACGCCAGCTCATCTTGGATAGCAAGAGTCGAGAGAGATTGGGAAGAATAGAGACGTTTGAGCTCTTCTTTGACATCATCTGGGATGTCTTTTCTATTGAGCAGATCCTCAAGATCCATCGTGTCACACCAGCGCCCTAGACATGATACGCTGGATTCTTGGGGTGCTTATAAAGGTGGATCATGCTTGCCCTTGTGTCTTTTCAAGAGGGTCACAATGCCTTGAATGGTATCCAGCCCAATAAGGTCGCCATTTTGAAGATCTTATTTTGTGCTGATAACACTTAATCCTTGCTCTCTATGAATATCAACAAGACTTCGCTTGGCCTCTTGGCGACATTGTGGACCTTGTGGCCTACAGATTTTGGCATCACTTCCATATCCCCTTCGTAGACGTGCACGGATCCTTGTTTTTCGTACTCCACTTCCACCTCGCCTCGGAGGACAATGAGCAGTTCATCCCTTGGATGCGTCGAGAAATCAGGAAAAGGCCATCTGGAGACGATCTTTGAGACACCCATCTGAACATCTTTATTTTGGTAGATCTGATTGAATCCGTTAGGAGTGCCGCTCTCTGATCTCTTGAATAGGTTTAGCGTAGGCATAGGACATGTTGGTCTAGATGGAGATTTAAGCCTTTCTTTAGATAAGATCCAGAGATTTGGCAGTAACCCTATAATTATCCCTTATCTGATGAATTTGGTCCATACTCAATAATCCCTCACCGTTCTGCCAGTCAACACGGTCCCGTAATGTCATCCCATAGAATTGCTCCCTGGTGAAATCATTTTGCGTCCTTGGATAGACATGAAAATGGAGGTGTGGAAGCGTCTGATGCGCGTAGAGGCCATCCTGCAGGACATCCGTGAAACATCTCGTCTGGAAAACCACCGCCAAGATCTTTTTCACTTGGAACACCAACTCCGCGACATCCCTGACATCTTCTTCTTCGAGATCCAGCATATGCTGTGCATGTTTTTTGCTGATGACTAATGAATGCCCAGGACAGTTGGGCGCTATGCACACAAGCGCAGAGGCACCCTTGTTTTCCAGAAACACTTGCTCATTGAGGATCTTCGGGTCGCAGAACTTACAATCACTCATTGCGTCTCCTCCACCTTGATGATGTGATAACCGAATCTTGTCTTGACTGGTCTTGAGACTTCTCCTGGCTTTAGAGCGAATGCGGCGTCCTCGAACTCCTTGACCATCTGGCCTTTGCTGAAGAAACCCAGGTCTCCACCCTTGGATTTTGACGGGCAAAGCGAATGCTTGAGCGCTAATTCTTCGAAGGATTTGCCTGCCTTGATATCAAACAAAATAGCGTTGGCCTCATCTTCTGTCTTGACGAGAATATGTCTTGCTCTGACTTGTTTTGCCATAAAAAGGAAGAAAAAAGGGTGATTTAACTAGTTTTTCCTGTTGACTTTCGCATAAGCCATAGCGGCAAGAGGGAATGCTATTAGGGAATAAAGGACATTTGCCACAGGGACTTCTATTGGCAGATTGAAATAGAAGAAATTATTCACGCTGGGAAGAGCGAACACGATACCCACAGCAAGGCCGTATTGCCAGGCAAGTTTATTCGCATCCTTTTGCTTTTCGAACCAAAAGCCAGTCACGAAGTGACCAAGAAGATGGGATACTATTGCGATGGTGATCAGCCAAGCTATAGTCGCTGTCGGATCAAAAGCGCTTGCCCTCATGATAGGCTGCATGCTAGGCCTCTCCCAGACACTGCCCATAAATAAGCCAAAGACCAAGAAACCTAATACCGCAAGGACAGCAAACGAAGCTAATGACGCCAATAATCTCTTACCCATGATAAACACCTCTTATCTTGGCGTCATCTCCATGTTTATAAAACCCACACTTTCCTCGGAACGCATGGATAAAATATCTGAACTCATGAAAGGATATGCGAAGAGAAATTTCTACTTTGATCCTGCCCGCAGGGCGAAAAGCCTTGAGCGGATGCTCTCACGAGAGATTGTGGCAAGCCGAGAAACAAGGGCAAGACTCATACATTTTGATGAGGGGATCAACTCCGAAGGAGATATGCAAGTGATACAGCAATCGAGTGGATCAGTCCTATCCACAGACGGATTCGTATTGACAAATCATCACTGCCTCTCAAGAGAGGAATTTGGCCTGGAGAGGACAATAGTCGAATATAGGGGGATGGGCTACTTGCTTGACCCACTCATATATCATTCGGACAGCAAGAGCGATCTGTTGCTATTGCGCATGATGATACCAAAGCATCAAGGCTCCCCTCAACTTAGTCTTGCCATGGACGATCAATTTGATAGGGGAGTCAAGATAATGGGGCCAGATGGACCCGAATACTCCATCATAGCAGCATGTGAGTATGGCAGCGCCGAGGATCCAATACCAGATAGGGTCTATCTTTGTGCCAATGGCAAACCTGGATACAGCGGAAGCCCGATACTTTCACGCGAGGAATCTTTGGCAGGGATAGTCTACGGAGTGATATCACACGATAAGATCCCTATTGGCACAAGAGAACATTTTATCGACGGGACGATACTTTGCGCCATCCCTGCCAGCAGGATAAGAAAATTCATCACAGAAGCAATATGCTATATCTCATCGCGTCCTAAGCGCACGTAGGACAGTCCTCTCTCCCCTGAAGAGCTTGGGCTTCCCGGTCTCTACTTTTTTTTCTATTACTTTCGCTTGCTCCTCCTTCTTCTTGGGGTTCTTGAGCTCATCTACAACCTTCTTGAATGCGGCAATCTGTTTTTCTGTCAGATTGTGGTATTTTGAGTACTGATACCTGATATCCCTCAAGAAACCTGACACCTCGTAGAATTTTGGGTCTATATTGAAGAGTTTCTTGAATTTGGGATCTGTGATCTCCACGCTAAACGACTTCATCTGACATTCTGTGCAAACAGGACGCTGCTTGAATGACCTTATGATGACCATGTTCTTTTTACAGGACATGCAACGCTGTTTGTATGTTCTTATCATGGGAAAATTATAATATGGAGTGCAGTATAAAAATGTATTGACGTGGTGTGGACGTATTTTTTAGTTAAAAGCAATGTTTATTAACACATCAACCCTTACTTTGAGATACAGTAATGAGGCATCTCAAATGGCAGGCAAAACAAAAGATAATATTGCTTTAATCATGATAGTGATAGGGGTATTGGCTTTAATCATGTTAGTATTAAGAGTTATGAATGTGATTTAGCCATGAAAAAATCGATAGTCCAAAAATCCCTCGAAATACTACTGGTTGTGCTCAACGTAGGATTTGTCATATTCACTTTGCGACAACAGGGAATCGTGGAATTGTCTTATAATCTTATAGTGATCTTATTGAATATAGTCTACTATGGGCTACAATTATTCCCTGATGATCCGGATTGAGTTTTTGGAAACTCATTTATAGTGCCCTTGAGTTCTTTGTCCTTATGATCAAAATCGGGATAATAGGCGGAAGCGGCATTGATGACCCAAAGATACTCACCTCACAAGAGCGGATGAAGAAACACACTCCTTATGGGAGTCCATCCGACTTGATTGTCACTGGTATGCTCGCCGGGGTGCCTTGTGTCATCATACCTCGACATGGGGATTCACATCGCATCTATCCTTCAAATGTGAATTTCCGCGCGAATATCTGGGCGATGAAAGATTTGGGTGTCACACATATCCTTGCGCCCACGGCCTGTGGGTCACTTCGTGAAGAGATAAAACCTGGACATCTAGTGTTTGTGGACCAATTCATTGATAGGACAACTAGACGGGTGCAGACATTCTACGAAGGTCACGAAGTATGCCACATACCTATGGCAGAGCCTTATTGCGTCAATCTACGGAAACTATTGTGCGAGACAGCTAAGGGTCTTGGGATTGATCATCATGCTTCCGGTACTATGGTCACCATCGAAGGGCCTCGATTCAGCTCAAGAGCTGAATCTCTGATGTTCCGACAATGGGGTGGAGATACCATAAATATGACGACCGTGCCTGAAGCTGTCCTAGCCCGAGAACTTGGGATATGCTATCAACCAATCGCAATGTCCACAGACTATGACTGCTGGCATGCGACACACGAGAGCGTGACACTTGATATGATTCTAGATGTCATGAAGAAAAATGCCGAGAACGTGAAGAGGATCATGGTCGATGTGATCCCTAAGATCAAGTTCGAGACTTGCTACTGTCGGGATGCTGTCAAGACATCAATAATGTGAGGTGTATACAATGGATCTGAAAAACTCGATACGGACGATACCCGACTTCCCTAAAAAAGGGATAATGTTCCGGGATATCACTACACTTCTACTTGATCCGAAGGCTTTCGGGCAGACGATTGATAGTTTGACTAATAGGTACATCGGGATGGACATTGATTTAGTCGCTGGGATTGAGAGCCGCGGGTTTATTCTAGGATCTGCGCTTGCGCATCGATTGAATAAAGGGTTTGTGCCGATCCGTAAAAAGGGCAAATTGCCTGGGAAGGTTGAATCGATCGAGTATGCACTTGAGTATGGCACAGATAAGATCGAAGTGCATCTGGATGCAATAAAGCCAGGGCAACGAGTGCTTGTGGTAGATGATCTGATCGCCACAGGCGGGACTGCCGTGGCAGCGTGCCAATTAGTGGAGAAGCTAGGGGGCCATGTGACCGAATGTTGCTTTGCAGTCGATTTGCCGGATTTGGGCGGGAAGTCGAAATTGGCTCCACGGCCGGTGTTCGCGTTGATGGAGTTTCCTGGGCACTGAATCCGGACTCATTCTATACTTTTTAACATCATGTTGATATGGGTCAGGAATTCCTCTGCATGGGTTATGCTTTCTTGGGCAGGCTCAATATTGCTCTGAGAAATAGTCTTGTAGGTGAATTCGCTCCTTTTTTCCTGTTCTGTGACAAACAGCCCCAATAGATTATCTGCTTTTATAAGCGAAGAATGGTATAACTCAAATAGCTTAATGTCGATCTTGCCAGTTATAATAAAATGATAAGCGAAAGCATCAAGAGTGGCTTTGTGAATATTTGGTGGTCTAGTCCTCAATCCTTGTGTGATGAGCAACGCTTGGGTAGCGAAGAACATGGCATAGTATGCATGTGAAATAGTCTGGCTGTAGAACGTATCTTCTTGACGCAGATTCAAGGCTTTTTTCAGGTTGGCATCACCAGAGATATTGAATATGCTATTTGACAACCGTAATTCATTTTGGGCTCTTCCGAAGTTAAGGGTCACCGAAGGTCTGGATGCGGGTTCATTGATAATACTAGATCTGGTGAGATGCGCCTTGATCTCTTCTTTCAATCTCCCCTCATCATAGAGATACTCTTTGTTCCTATATATCATAAGGCATGGCCTCCCGTAACATCGCGTAGTATGTGTCTACCCCATATAATACAAGATGTTTTCTCACCAGCTCCTTTCCGAAATTCTCACCTTTATCTTTTAGCATCTGCCGGAATTCATCTTTAGTGAATATCTGATTATGAAACTCATAACCCTCCAGTTCTTCGGCATATACCAGATATGGTTTGATCTCTTTTTTGGAACTGTCATCTGGAACTATCAGGACCAGATCAATGTCTGAGTCTCTTCTTTGTGTCCCTGACGCATATGAACCACCTATGACCAAACAGAAAAATTGGGTGTGCTGTGTCAATTTTTGAATCAAATCTTGTGTCAATCTATTAGGGAAACGAGTTTCGGCCATGCTTTGTTCTGCTAAAGTCAGAGCGAAAATCGCTTTTTGTGAATTGATGTTTATTGTGTAGCGCCAAGTGTTGCCAACTTTCTCGGATTTGAGAACCCTTTCTTTGCATAACCTTTGTATTGCCAGATATGCCCAATTATATGATCTCTTCTCTGATCTTTTCATAATCTCTTTAATGGTAAGCCAAGAGTTAGGAGACAGTCTAAACGATTCTAATATCTTGATCTCTTCTGGATATAGCATATTATACCTCCTAAAGTATAGATTTATACTTTAGAAAGGATAGGTATTTATTAATGTTTTGGTGGTCATAATTTAAACGGATTGAAATTGGTGTGTTCATCGAAGTGATCAAATCCCTCTTCCCGTTTTAGGAATCCGATTATCTTGTAGGTGAGTGGTGTAGCGACGATCTCGTACATCACTTTGAGGAAGTAGCCTGATAAGGCGGCTTGGGCCAGGATCGCATTTGGGAGCGAACCGTAGAAGGCGATTGTTGTGAAAATCAAGGTATCTACCGCTTCACCCACAATTGTCGATCCGATAGTGCGCATCCAAAGACGTTTGCCCTGTGAGCGGACTTTCATCTTTGCGAGAGTGTATGAATTGACGAATTCACCAGTCCAATATGCTATTAAGGACGCTAAAGCGATCCTTGGGACTAGGCCAAGAATCGTGTCATACGCACTCTGATTCTCCCTGTTCCCGCGCTTGGGGGTTTTTTCAACTTCTTTAGCATTAGATATAAAAACAGATCAAGTTTACAGTGTTTCGACACGCTAGTCGTCTAGTGGTATGATACGAGCTTCCCAAGCTTGGGGTCCGGGTTCGATTCCCGGCTAGCGTATTGTGACGGGGTGGATGGTAAGGATTGGCGCTATTACGGAAAATCGGATCTATAACCTCAAGGCCATGTATCCTAAGAATAGAAAATCATTATTGATTGACAACAATCTTAAGTGAGGGTTTGTGTATCTCGGCTTCTAATCCAGGAATCAGTCCCATGAACCAGAGCTTGCTAGGAGGTACTGACAGTAGCTCCTTTGAATAAAATTCAGAATCCTGATAACGCAGTTGTGTCATCATAAGGGGTTTAACGGTTGTGAGATTCATGATGATTCCATCATCGTGTTCTGAGAAGAAGGGGTCGCCTTTTCCGTATCTATTATCGATAGCTGAGAGTATGCACTCAAGATGGTATCTCCCATGTCCATATGAGGCTTGTGCTATCAAATCGATTTGAACCGATGATCTGCAGAGCATTTCATGATCATCCATTCCATCCGGGATAACTACGCCAGATAGGGTCATTTCCCAGGTAGGCTTATTTTCAATACTCTCCTTGTCAGTGGTGCTAGCATCGAATATCTCATCTCCTTTTGGTAATTGCCAAACTGCTCCTGGTAGCAATCCACGATATGTGTTCTTTGAGTATACACCAAAAGCCCTTGCTAACGGCAGAAACTCAGTATCTGGACGTCCATATCCGTGAGGTTTTGCGTAGACCGCATCAATAAAATCGTTGAGAGTCATCCTTGATTGGATTGTTGAAGATTTGTCCATGGAACCTGGGGATACCATCCTGATATTTAATTCTTTGGTGGATTATCGACATCCAATTATAACCTGCGCACTGCATCGTACCCTACAAGGTTAACTAGAAATCCCTCCAACTACTTACCTGCCGATTTGTTCACCCGCACATCTCGGGTATAGCTATCAATGTAGGGATGGTAATCTGTCTGTCTTTGAACTTGAAATGAATCTCTATCATGCTGCCTGATTTGGTCTGTCTTGAGGAGAAACTTGATCCTTGGAGGCAGTTAAGCATACTCTGGGTTATGCCGAAGTCCTTGAAGAACATTGAAGCATTAAGCACTTCTATTCCCACGATATGGTCCTTATCGGTGATATCCAGGATAAGATCCCCAAACATCAAATTGGTCTTGAAAGTCTCGTCTTTATCAAAACCATTATGGATACAAAAGATATCGTTTATCGGTTCGTACGCGGGTTGGTCCATCTCACATCCTCCTGGGAATCCTTGCTCTCATTATATAAGTCAAAACATATAAACCTTTAGTTGGATTGAGTATAACTGGGAGGATAAGAACTTTATTGGGTTCTAGTAGAAAGAAGAGATCATAGACCACGTCTCCATATTTGCCAAGGCTCTGCTCAACGTAGACTAGTCTGTCTGGATTTGTGAGATTATCCATCACCTGTCTCTTGTTGCCTCCTCTTAGAATCATTTGGCTGCTAAAATGGGGTTCGTAGAACTCGATGCCTTTTGTAGAGTATGTTCGTATTTTTTGTTGGATTAGCTCAAGAGGGTCTGGCATCCATTGGTCATTTTGGGTTGTATTCATGTGCTCTTCTGAATGAAAATTGAAATACTCCTGGGAATCGCGGGATGTTCCCGGGTTTGCTCATGATTCATCTTAGAATAACAGAATAAAGAAAATGCCTGAAAACTGGCTACCCAATCGGAGCAAGCTCAGGGTTATTCGCCAGTTTTCTCACTGCGGTGACCGGCATTTTCTAATTTCAAAGTTGGTCGCCGCAAGCGGCGGGGTATTACACCCAACTTTGAAATAAACTGAAAATATGCCATGTTTTTTGGGATGATTTCATCGTATTTATTGATGTCAGACGCATTTCAAATGTAAACCGAAAGATTATTGGTATTGATGGAAAGATTAATGAATCCAGAAAAGAAGGGTTTTGCATGGAAGAGATAGAAGTCAAGATACTTGAGATAGACAAGAAGGCGATGGTGCGCAAGCTATTGAAGATGGGCGCAAAGAAGACATTTGAAGGCACAATAGTGAGCGACAGCTATGATTATCCTGATGGAAGGATAGGGAAGGCGGATAGTCTGGTGCGCCTACGAAAACAAGGAGCGAGGACCTATCTGACATTCAAGAGGAAGATCATAAATCCAAAAGCGAAAGTGAGAGATGAACAGGAAGTCGAAGTGGAAGACTTTGACACTATGAAGAATATCCTATCCGGAATAGGCCTTGTGCGTAAGAATGGGATCACAAAGACCCGAGAATCTTACCTACTAGGCGATGTCAAGTACGAGATAGATGAGATAAAGGGGATACCCGTGTTCATGGAAGTGGAAGCTCCCACGTTCAAGAAACTCGAAGGGGCAGTCCATAAGCTCGGTTTTGAGATGGACAGGACAAGCAGCATGGGGACAGGAGAACTGCTTGCGAAGTACAAAAAGACTCATGTTTAAGAAAGAAAGGGGATTTTTGCTTCTTCATGGCAATCGAGACATACTTATTCGACCTTGGTGGAACGCTCATCGATAATGGGATCTATCCACGGATATATAGACCTGTGATGGATATGATAAAGGAGTTTTATGGTTATTCGGCTACTACCATCGATTTTATGGCGGAAGAGTCAGGACTTAAAAGACATAAAGATGGTCGATGGGTCCCGGGGGAACTATGCAGGATTCTGGGTCTTATGGATCAATACTACAAGATCCTTGGTGATGCAATAAATCCTAGTGCCGAAGATCTGGATCATATAGTGAATACTTTTGAAGAGTTGACTAATCGGGGCAAACAGATAGGCATAGTAACCAACCATTTTCGGAAGACAACCGCGCTTTACGTCGAGAAGTACCGATTGGGGCCTAATGTCAGTTTTCTGTATACACGAGATGAGGCTGGCTGCAAGAAGAATGACCCGCTATTTTGGGGGAAATTGATCCTGCATCATGTCTTGGATCCGAAGGAATGTCTGGTTGTAGGAGATGATTATTATGAGGATTCCGAACTGCCGCAGAAGTTTGGATTCCAGACAAAACTAGTCACTGGGCCAAAGGATCTGATAGGACTTCTTTGAGATAAGGACTCAATATTCAGATCTTGGCAACCTGCCATAATGCGTTGAAATACTGCCTGAATGAATCGGCCACTATCTGACTTGTCATCACAAAGACTTTTGGACTACCTTTAGCCCAGTAGATAATGAGGACACGGTCTCCCTGAATATTGACTGACCCGGGAGTATTTTCTAGTAAGAATCGCACTTCGGTGAGTTTTTGTTCTTGCCAGAATCTGACTCCGGGCTCTCCTTTGAAATTCTGATTGTAGATTATTTTGTATTTGATGCCTTTTTCCTGCCTTATCCGGTTGATCTGCTTGAAAAATAATGAATACTTGTCTTTATCAGTATACGCACCTAGACTTGCGCCCATGACAAGGATTTCATCGCCTTTTCTTAGTTTTGAGAGTCCTTCCTCATAGACAGTCTTGAGTCCTTCGTAGCCTTCATACATCTCAGCGCGCTCGGGTAGCAAGAGCTGGCTCATTATACCTTCAAGCTGGGGTATGGCCTGCTCTATCTTTTGACGTTGTTCTTTGATGGACTCTTGTTTTCGATCCATATAGTCAAGGAGCTTTCGAGGGGATGCGGCTTGGAAATACTTGGTCTTGCTCTTTGTTATCGTGCTAACCAGGCCTTTTTTCATGAGTTTTTCCAATAGCAGGTAGACTTTGGAGTAGGCTGCGCCGGAACGCTCAGCGATAGGTCCGATTGTTGTCGCGCCGAGCTCTGAGAGAGATAAGAACACCTTAGCTTCGCTATGGGTCAAGCCTATGTCGATGAGCAGGGGAGTCAGATCTCGCATATCCTATAGGTGTGTCCCTTGATTAATAAATGTTTCGTGACTATACCACCCTAAGGGGGAGATATAATTCAAATAGTTTGTGGACACTACTTGGTAGTAATGAGTGGCGTGATGATTGTCACGTCGAGAGGTGGGTTGATATGGAAAAAACATTAGATCAACTGTGCAAGGACATCGACACGGAACTTAAGCCGTTAGGGGAAGAGTTTGACCGGATGCTGGAAGAAAGCTATATCAAGCATTATGACTTTTTGGTCGGGAAGCATGACCAAAAATCAATTGCGATGAAATCTTATCTATTAGAAGTCAATCCATTGCCAAGAGTAGTGGAATACTTACAGAAAGAGATAGTGGATCTGGAGAAGAGACTCGCAAGTCAAAAAAGCGCGATTGAGAACAAAGAGCACAAGAGGTATGCATTCACAAGATACTGCTCATCAGCCTATTATCTACCTAATTCCAACCCTAAGGAACAGGAGAGAATTGTGCTTCAAAATGCAATGGCGGTATGGGGCTCTGAGATGTGTCAGTGGGATCAAGAAAGTACCTTCGAGAATGCTCGTGATTTTGTCTACGCAATGATCGGTCGGAAGATTGAGTTGAATCAAAAGGAGGATATCAAAAGTAATTATCAGAGACTGGATAGCTTTTTCACTGAGAATCGTAATCTTATCGAGCGATTGAACTGGTTTGATGACGCGGAGTCGGCCGACAAATTGATCAGCTTAATGCCGTATTATGATTTAGCTTCAGAAAGGGAGAGGGTAGCACAGGTAGATAGACATAAAGGTTGTATGGAGGACTTCTCAAGAGATCCTATACGGTCTGTGAAGGGTGATTTATGGCATACAATCCATAATATGGCGTGTGGAACCCCTGTCTTCGCAGATGAGATACCTTTGAAACTAGCGGAAATCGTCAAGAAAAGCGAGGAGATATCAAAGAGATACAGTAGATCGGATTAGTTTTTTATTCCTTTTAGGAGATCAAAGTATAAGCGGCTGTCGGATCATCGATCATCCAAGAGCAGAGGATATCCGCTGATTTCTCATTCATGACCACTTGGATACGTTTGTTCGTATCTGTCGTCAGGCGGAAAGAGTACCTTGAGACAGGAAGACCAGGGATATCATACCACCTGTTGTTGCACTTATCCTTGATGAAATTAAGCTCAACGAAAGTGGAATTGATAGTCTCGACCGGCGAGAGCATAAATTGGTTGTAGTCCAAAGATTTATCGATAGATAACAATTGGCCCTGAAGACTCTTTGAAGCTAAGAACACATTGAGGCTCAAGTTGATGTAGATATCGCGGCATTCGGTGCTTGAGATGCAAGCATATTTGACAGCACGCTGGCCTTCTTCGAAGGTTTCCATCGTCCGATTGAGATCCTTGAGTGAGATGTTGAGTTTGTTGATCTCACCAAGATAGACAGGGAGCTTGGCAGTGTCTTTTGCCGATTGCGCCTTTTGCTTGTCAAGATCTGACTGTAATTGCTTGACTTGAGCGTCTTTTTGATCCATCTTATCCTGGATATCAGACGTGTCCTCTTTGAGAGTGTTGAATTCGTAGCTTTTATAGAGATAGATGCCGATGAGGATCACAATCACGATCAAAAGGACGTTTATCACCGCTAAATGGAATTTAGGAGCCTTCTGTTGATGCGGATGCTCCTGTTTCCATGGGTCTGCCATAAAAAAGACGGTTGTTTTCGAGTATATAAATATTGTTTTAGAAGAACTCCTCAACTGTCTTTTGGGTGGAGGTGGCAGGCTCCACATTAGACAGGCGGATGCCTACCAGTTTAATCCTCTTGTTTGAATTGAGGAAAATCTCAAGCAGCTGATACGCCGTCTCTTTGGCATCTTGGGCATTTTTGTAGACCATACTCCTAGTCCGATCCTTGGTGTGCGTCTCGAAATCCTGGAAGCGGATTTTCACACCCACCGTCCGTGGCTTTAGGTTGTCTTTTTTGAGCGTATCGAAGGATTCATCCATCAGGTGGCCAAGGACTGCTCTAAGCTCATCGGTGTCGTAGACGTCCTCCTCAAAAGTGTGATATCTAGTCACTGATCTGATGCCCTCTTCTTCTTTGACTTCGCTTGTGTCTATCCCGTTGGCCAAGTAGTGGAGCCTAGTGCCCCAGACATTGAATTCTTGGACCAGATCAGATTCAGGCACTTTGGCCAATTGAGCTATTGTCTGGATGCCGAATTCCCGTAACTTGCTTTTTGTCTTCTCTCCGATGCCGGGAAGGGCGTGCACTGGCTGGGAAGAGAGGAATTCTCTTACCTTGTCTTGTTCAATAGCCGTGATGGCATCTGGGCGATTCATCTGCGAAGCCATCTTGGCGACGGTCTTATTTGGGGCTATACCAATCGAGCAAGTCAATTGGAAGATATCCTTTATCTCTTCACGGATGCGTTTGGCAAGCTCAAGACCGCCTTGGATATCCAGGCATTGGATGGAAGCGTCGATGAAAAACTCATTGATGGACACCTGCTGCAACGCATCCGCATGAGAACGCAAGATGTTCGCGATATCCTCTGAGATCCGTTTGTAAAGCGGCATGTTCACAACACAGTAGACCGCATTTGGATATTTTTCTCTTGCAGTGACAATCGGGGTCTCTTGCGATATCCCCATTTCTCTAGCTTTATTGTTGCAAGCAAGGACTTTGCCCTTGCCATCCAAATCTTGGCTGATGATGAGAGGGAGATCCGCATATTCTGGATTCTCCTTGGCCTCCACACTGGCGAAGAAATCATCCAAATCGATATGCAATATGACCCGTCCACTGATGCCCATACTTGAGGGAGAGCCTTGTTGATATAAAAAATAGTGAGTAGAAAATCAGTCTTTTAGAAGCATCCAAAGGCTGGGGATGAGGTTTTGATGCTTGCCGATGAAATTGTAACCCTTGCCTCCTTTGGAAGTGGGCCTCTGGACTATGTTCATTCTTGGGCGATAATGATCGATTTGGTCGAAATTGGCGGTTATTAGATCCGGAATGGGGTTTCCCAGGTTCCTTGAGATGCTCACCGCTTTGAGGAAAACTTCTGGCATGATGACTGCTGAACCAAAATTGAGGAAACAACCCCCTCTTGAGACAGTCTGTGTGAACTTATGGAAATCCTCGAAACTAGCCCTGCCGATACATGCACCATCCGCTATCGGGTGTTGATGGGTGATATCAGTGCCTATCGCGACGTGGACAGAATAAGGTATATTGTGCTTGTAACACTGGCATTGGATGGACGCTTCCTTGAATCTTAGGTCTTTTTCATCGATCATCTTGCCCACCTGGAAACCGTAACCTGCCAAAGGATCTTCATTGATCGCCTCATTGATGAACCTGCCAGTCTCGTCAGCCATGCCAAAGGAACCATCCTCGATGCTTTTGGCCACATCCTCAGAAGTGCCGCCTTGGTAGGCCAATTCAAAATCATGGATCGATGCCGCGCCGTTGGACGCGACATGAGTGATGATGTTTCTTTTTATCAGATCGATAATATAGGGGCTCATGCCAGTCTTTATGACATGGCCGCCTATCATGAACATGACTGGCAGGCCTTGCTTTCTCGCTCTCTTGATATGCGCGGCAAGTTCGACCAAGTCGTCTGATGTGATTGGGTTCCTGGGAATGTCTAGAACGCCAAGAGATTCGAGGTTCTTCCTCGAAGAGATTGGGTAGGTCTTAACCTTTGTGAAATCGAGCATGGCCGGATGAACGTCCTGGTCTATTAAAAGAATAGGATTCTACATCTTCACGAATTCCACATTAGGGAGATCCCTAAATTGTTCATCGCCAGTAAGAAATCGTAGTCCATTCCTCTTAGCGGTAATATACCCTACAGAATCAGCATACGAAAAATTTGATCTCTTATGCTGTCTACGGAACAGTGATGCTTCATACAGGGTGGCAGTATCCACTGGGATAATGCAGTCTTCGAACAGTCGGGACATCCCTTCTGCCTTATCTTCACCGAAATAGTTGAGGATCGCGTATATAAATTCACACTGGTTAAATACTGTTATGAATACCTCGCTATCCAGATACTTGTAATATTTGGGATTGCCTTTGACATGTTCTATCAGCGCATAACTGTCAAAAAAGAATTTCATCCCCATCCTTTCTTCATCTCCGCTTTGATTTTGTCAGTGGTGACTTTCCAATCTGATAAGATCCCGAAGCTATCCCGGATATTGTGGCCCTTCTTGAATTGGACGGTGATCTTCTCGTTCTCCACTATACCAATTTGGTCAATGATCTCTTTTGGGATGATCACCCCGATAGAGTTCCCCCATTTTTTTGTCGTGACTTGGATCTCATCCATATTATACCTAGTTATACTCCATACTATTTAAATTATACTATCACGCCTATAGCCTTCCCCACATAGAAGCTTGCGATCGCGCTTAACATGCCGATAAGCATCATCTCGATACCTGCTCTTTTCCAGTCGCCGATGGTGTATTTAGCTTTTAGTGCGCCTGTGATAAAGAGGGCAAGTGCGGAGATTGCCAATGAATAGTAGATACCTATCGTGACTGAACTGATAAAGAAGAATGCCACCAGTGGGATCAATGAACCGACAACTGACGCACTGCCCACTATGAATGCGTCCCAACCTGGCGACATATAGTCTTCCGGCGTCATCTTGATCTCCTCACGCATCATGGTCTCAAGCCAGACCTTCTTGTTTGAGGTTATCTTATTTACGACCTGGTTGAGGAGCTTTCCTTTGAAACCCCTTGCTCGGTAGATGTCGACAATCTCTTGTCTTTCCGCTTTGGGCATATCACGCATCTCCTGCTTTTCCCTAGCTAGTTCTTTGAAGTAGAAATCTCTGGCTGCTTTTTGGCTGGTGTACGCGACTGCGGCCATCGAGATGGATTCGGCGAAAGTACCCGCGAGGCCGGCGATAATGATTGTCTTGATGTCTGCTGTCGCTCCTGCGACGCCTAAAACCAGACCTAAGACATTCACCAGACCATCTTGACCGCCCAAGATTATGTCACGGATGTTGGAAGAACCATTTTGTTTCGTCTCAACGTGATGCTTCTTCGTCTTTTTTGGCATGAGAATAACTGCTTTTTTCGTTACTTAAAGGTTTGGTCTAGAGAAACCCTGATGCGATCAACGGTATCAGCTCTGGCAAATCGATCAAGTAATCAGGTCTCTCTTTTTCTAATCGTTCCACAAGATCGTAACCCCAAGCCACAGCCACGCTGACCATACCTGCCGTCTTTGCCGCTTGGATATCGGAGTAGCTGTCTCCTATGTAAAGACAGTTTTGCGAGTGCTTCTTTAGGATGCTCGCGCATCTTAGCAGCATATCTGGCGCTGGTTTCTCTTTTAGTTTTGATTCCTTTCCTACGATGGGGGTGTCATCACTGCCAAAGTAGTGCATCACTCCATTGACCTTGAGATGATGCTTGATCAACTCTTCATGGTTTGAGCTTGCGATACCAAGGGCTTTGCGCATGTCATATAAACGTTTTAGAACTCCTGGAATCCCTTTTGCGAGACTGACCTTTTTGTCTGCCATATAGTCTTTGTAACTCTCCAAGATGAACTCATGATTCTTCGTCCAGTTGAAATTGAGAACTTTCTCATAGAAATCAGAGAGTGGGGCGATGAACGCACGCCTCAAATCATCATGCGATGGAAATGGAAATGCCCGGCCGGTCTTTTCGCACAGCTGTTTTTGAAAATCATAGGTGTGGCCAAATGAGTCAGCCAATGGGCCATCCCAATCAAAGATGATAGCTTCGATGTTACGTGCCATGAGGCAGGTATTATCGTTTGATTTAAGAAATAATCGGTGATGAAATTGATGGGGCCTAAGAGAGGTGAATATGCATGGAAATTTGTAGTAGACAATGAAACGCGGCCGCTCGGATTTGAACCGAGACTTCCCGAAGGAAAGTAGTTCTCTCGAACCTGATGGTTCGCGAATCTTAGGGCAACCCTAAGATTTTCGAGACTACCGCATTACCGGATTGTGCCACGGCCGCGTGATACTAAGCGAGAAGATGAGAGTTTAAAATGGTTATCATCAAAATCTAACAAATAGCATTCGAATACAGTCATTCCACCGGTGTGCTCACCGGTGGTTCGCAACCGGTTCCATTCGGTAGTCAAAAGTTCGCGTAGTGAGCACCCCGAGGTCCTCAGACCGAGCATGCCACCGGTGTTGAGCGCC
>CAYHWL010000006.1:0-26685 GCA_964359785.1 uncultured Methanosarcinales archaeon
ATAGCTATGAATCTACACGACATAAACAAATATCTCGTAATCCATTCCGAAGTAATAAGATAAATCTCGGAGTATACTACGAAATATTCATCTTCAAGAATTGGCAAGTCTTTGTCAGATCAAAATAGGAAATTGGTAAGGTAAAAAGACAAAATGACACCTTTGCAATCTTGTATGTTGGTTGATACAAAATCAAATACTCACAGCCTGCGGCGGACAGCCCACCATGAACCCTTCTTGAGGCACCCAGACGTGTCCGACGCATTGGAGGCCGCTCATGTACCATACAACATATGAAGGATGATACGGATGCTTCTTGGATTTCACGACCGCGATCTCCCCATCATTATAGCATCCGATTTTGGGCTCCTTGCATTCTGGTCGGACGAAATCAGTAGGGTATCTCCCAACTGCTTTCCATCTGACATCCAAACAAAACCAAAACCTCGTAATGGATTCCAAGATGATTAGATGAATCTCGAATCATACTACGAAAGATTAATCAACTTCCAAGATCATCTTTTAGATACGAGTCTGCCTGTGCTAAACACCTGCAAACAAAAACACAAGTCAGATTATCCTAAGGTATCTTTCAAGATCAGAGTAATCGTTTTTGCGCGCGAGAATGCACACCAGTATGACATTTGGCTCCATTATCGTGTATATTAATCGTGCATCCACATTATTGATTGTTAACCTGATCCGGAAGACTTTATTATATGTCTTGGAATGGATCTTCTTGAATCGAAAGGGGTTTATCTTGAGCAATTCTATCTTCGATTCGATTATTCGTTTCTCTTTTTCCTCAAGTCCTCGCAATTGTTCGAGAAACACTTTAGTGGGGATTACGGTGAAATTCATCGTAATGCATCACTAAGGTCTTTGGCTGTGCCTAGTGATTTCCTCTTGATGGATGTGGTTATTATTCGGTCTATCAATTCAATTTCTTTTTCAGTGAGTTCCTCATCATATTCGCCCCCTTCATACACCTTTTGCCTTATGCTCTCGAGTGCCAATTCTTGCACATTCCGGAATCCGAAGTTTTCAACATATTTTTGAGCGCTGCTAAATAGCTGTTCAGGCATCTTAAGGTTGATCTGTTTGGTCATAATAGCTATAGCTACCTATCGCTATTTAAAACTATTGGAGAAAACACACAGACGACAACTCAAGTTGACCTCAAAATATAGGGGACTGCAGATTTCAAAAGATATTCGGACTCAAGGGCCCACAGCCTGCGGCGGACAGCCCACCATAAACCCTTCCTGCGGCACCCAGACGTGTCCGACGCATTGGAGGCCGCTCATGTACCATACAACATCTAAAGAATAGTAAGGATGTTTCTTGAATTTCACCGTGACAATCTCACCATCATTATAGCATCCGATTTTGGGCTCTTTGCATTGCGGCCAGACGAAGTTTGAGAATGGCGTCACGATGACTCCATTATACATCTGCACAGAGATGCCTTTCCCGCCAAACATACAGCCGTTTGGACACACTGGTTTAGCTTTAGAAATATAATCTGGCAAAGTGATCAGATTATTTTGTGATGGGACGCTTACAATTGGCACGCTAAAGGCAGGTTTCACCGTTTCACGCCAGGTCATTCCATAGGCGGACAAAGGCGCTGATCTTGCCACATCCCGTCCAGCCATCCCATTCAACCCGCCAGTCAAAGATACGGCTAAGGCGCAAATAGCGACAATGGCAACAACCGGCAGCAGGACCTTAACATTTTCCATATAAACTCATGGACACTTACACTAATAAATCTAACGTCTTATCTTCCCTGTCTGCCAGTCCATTAGTATCATCTTGTAAGCTCTATTCAGATCAGGCTTTCCGCCCTTTGTTACCATGTTGTTCTTCAAAGCGATCGCCCCGACCGTCTCATCACTATCCTCACTATAATCCACCCCATAATGCTTCTCGATCACGCCAGCGTTATCCACTATCATCTTCCCCACAAGCACATCCATATCTTTTACTTTAGAGAAGTCAACAGCCCCCATAATGCCATGTTCGACTTTATCCCCTTCGGCGGCAGGTATCACTCCAGGGGTATCCAAGAAACTTATCCCTTCAGCGGATTTTATGAGTTTCATCGATTTTGTCCATCCGCTTATTTTGCTGGTGGATGCGGCGCTTCGGCCGGTCATCGCGTTAATCAAAGAGCTCTTGCCTGTATTGGGATATCCAAGAACTCCTACGATAACATCGCACCCACTTGGCCGTCCTCGTTTCCCTTCGACAAATATCCTCTCTTTTAGCATGGCTAGTCCATGATAATCTGTAGATGACACAAAGACGCAAGGTGATAGCTTCTTCTTGCTCCCCTCAAGCGTCTCCTTATCGACCAGATCGCATTTGGTGATGACATAGATGATGGGTTTTCCAGCACTAGCGACCTTGCTTTCGACTTCCTTATTGCGTGTGGACTCGACAAAACGAGCATCTAACACTATAAGTAACAGATCCGCTTTCACGATAACGTCATTTACGATTTTCCAGTAGCTAGTCATAATTATCTCAAACATCCACAGTATAAAAAGACAAGGCAAATAGTGACCATAATGATTATTATACTCCATCACACTCCTTATTCCTGATGAAAAGGATCGCGGTGATCGGCGCAGGAATAGCAGGGCTGTCGGCGGCGTATGAACTCAAAACAGCCGGCCATGATGTGGTTGTCTTCGAAAGTGACAATCACGTCGGCGGCAGGATGTCCACTAGGATAAAGGACGGCTTCGCCTTTGATCTGGGTGCGAATTTCTACGTGACAAGCTACACAAACACAAGAGCGTATTGCGATAGATTCAACATCCCTTTTCTTCCCATGCCAGGCACTTGCTATTGCACAAAGCAAGGCGAGTTAAAGCCGCTCACATTGCAAGGTCTTGGTGGATTTCTCAAGTATGATATCATCTCGTTAAAATCCAGGATAAAGCTCCTCCTGCTATTCGCCAGGATGGCGCATAAGATCAAGTCCTTGGACTTTTTCGATCTCTCACGCGCTCCAAAATCCTTGGATTACACCAATGCGTATGATTTTGCCAGGAAAAAGCTTGGGCAGGACACGGCTGACTATCTTGTCGACGGTTTCACGTCCACCTATCAGTTCCACAGATCAAGGGAGATAAGCACGACAGCGATGCTCTCCCTTATTGCCCTGATGTCAGCCAACAAGGAAGGGTTCACCATCTCTCATGCCAAAGGCGAGATGAGCGGATTAGCGGAGGCTTTGGCAAGGCAGGTCAAAGTGAATCTGAACACGCAAGTGACAAGCATCGAATCGAAAAAAGACAAAGTCCAAGTGAAGACCAAGAGCAGAGCTCTAGACTTCGACATTGTCATTCTGGCGACCACAGCAGATGTGGCTAGAAACATCTACAAGAACCCATCCAAAGAGCAATCCCTCTTGCTAGACGCGGTGAGATACTCGACTACGATTAACACCTCTTTCCGGATCCCAAAAGATGCCCTCAAAGGATTGAGCATCATCACAGTCCCTTTCGTGGAGTCCAGCATCATCTCTGAATACACTAATGAAGCGAACAAGACGGTCAAAGACGGGATGTGCCTAGTCAACGTGGGTCTTCACGAAGCATTCGCAAAGACTATCTTGGACCGTCCAGACAAGGAAGTCTACGCCACAGTCCAAAAAGAACTGCGAAGGGTATGCCCAAAACTAAAAGACCAAAAACTCATCCCTCATGATATCCAACGCTGGCCGCAGGCAATCCCAAAGTATATGCAGGGTTTTATCACAAAAGTGAAGGAATTTGAACAGAATGGTCAAGGCCACAAGAATGTCTATTTCTGCGGTGACTACATGAACGCTCCTTGGGTCGAGGGTACTATCATATCTGCAAAGAAGGTTGCTAAATTAATTAAGTGACTTCTTCCCTTTTGTCAATCGTGCCACGAACTCATCATCAGTAGGCATCATCTTGTCATCAAAGAACCTATCGCCGGTCAGATCCATATACAGGTCCATCCCAGTCGATATCGTCCCATGCACGCCTGCGAATCCACTAGATGCGTTGCACCACCAGAGATTGGAGAAAGGTGTCGCGGCCTTCAGTCGTTTCAATCCTATCTGTTGAGGGTTGAGATATGATCCGTATGAATTGCCAAATGGCGCGTTGCAAAAGTCCAGATGCGTCGATGGCGTCCCCACCACTTTCACGGCGATATGGTCTCTGATTCCAGGAATATACTTTTTCTCGACTATGCCAATGAGCATGTCGGCGATCTCATTTTTCTTCTGGACATAGAGGCTTGGATCCTTCTTTTTAAGTTCCGCCAGCCAGTCAAATTCAGTATAAGTCGCTATCTCTATCACAGCCCCTCCTGGAGGTGTGGTGCCGCGATCCTTTGTGTGTAATGATGGCGTGGATATGAATATCCAGGGCTTCGAGAGATCTCCTGGCCCTTGTTCATCCCACATCTTGTTCATGTCCCATTGCGCCAGGTCCCATGTGTTGAATTTGCCAAATCCGTATTTTGTGAGGTCGATGTCCTTCAAGCCAAGATATACCAGTATGCCGGAAGGCGCGTACCTATATTTCAAGGGCTTAGCCCATCTACCAGGGAACTTTTCTTCTCCGATGATCTTCATGGTTGCCTGGGGGTCCATGTTGCAGATGTAGTTTTTCGCGGTGAACTTCCTCCCGTCGGTCGTTTCCACTCCGATGACCTTCTTCCCTTCGGTCTTAATGGCGCTCACAGCTGTCTCATAGTAGATATGGCATCCCTTATGTGAAGTGATAAAATCAGCCAATCCTTGGGTCAATGATTTGAAGTGTTTGGTGGGATAATACGCACCAGTATTATATCCGGAGAACAACGCGCAATAAGCGAAGATAGACATATCCTTTGGCGGCGCCATCATATCCCCAGCGTTCGCGATAAGGACAGCTTGGGCCTCCTTGGAGAGTCCGCATTCATCGAATACGTCTTGAATTGTCTTGTTTAGGTATCGCAGGAGGGTTCTTGCTTTCCTGGCATGTGTGAGGATCTCCCACCATCTCACCTGCCTGCTTGGGAGTTCTCTCATCTCAAGTCTCATCTGCCGTAGTAAGTTTGTGAATCTGATGACTGCCTCTTTTTGTCCAGGATAGGCTGAATCGATGCGTTCCGCCAGCAGATCGAACCCGTTTGGTATCATCACAAATTTTCCATCAGGCATGGCCATCCGGTCATAACCCACAGGCCCAAGCCTCTGGAAAGTTATCTTTTTCGCAAGACCGATATGTTTGAGGAATTCGTATATCCTGCCGCCTGGCGCGCATCCCCATATGTAGTGCACTTGAGCGCAGAATTGGTAGTCACCCATCTTGAATGTGTGTGCCATTCCTCCAGGCACATCATGTGCTTCTAGCATGCACACTTTCTTCCCAGAGTGCGCAAGAAGCGAACCAATACTTAACGCTGACATCCCAGTGCCCATTATCAGATAATCATATTTATTTTTCTTGGAATAGGTCTTGTCTTGTGCCGCCTTCTGTGCCTTCGTGAGTGCTCCTGTGCTATGCCTTTTCATAACCGACCTGAAAAATCAAGTCCTATATAAGCACTACCCTATAGAAAGGGAAAATGGCTGGCTCCGTTGGAATCTGCCGCTCACTCCATTGACAGCCAGATTGTATCTCGCAGCGCTCACGTTGCTCCTTGTCTTGATGAGCAGCGATGCGGTATAAGGTGGTGTTCGAGACAAAGTGGTTAAGCCATCGAAGCCATAGAGTGTCTTTTGTCCGACTACAAGTCTGTTGGCATCTGTCCCGCCCAGGCTTATCTTGACAGGTTTCGCTATTCCCCTTGGTGTGACAGTCACAGTGTAGAATCTTTGTCCCCCTTTAGGTATTGCCGCGTTCACAGGATTGATTTGGATGGTGAAATCAGAGCCAGGATCAGCTAAGGATATCAATGGTGTAGGTGTGATTGGTGTGCCTCGGATAGCGGTTGGGGCTATCTTTGCAGGGGTGATAGGTTTTGATGTGACTGTTGTCGGCGTCCCAAGTCTCATTGTTGGCAAAGCGGCTTTCGACTGCATCTTTCTAACTGCGCTCAAAGCAGCGACGCATTGTGACAATGCCTTGCGTGCGCCTGGATCCGGATCCACACAAGTCTCGATGCAGACCCTCTGGGTCTTTCCAGAATAGCTTGAACAATGGGCAAGACATAGGTTCAAGTTTCGATTCTTGCACGGGCTGGAGACTGATGAAGGGCTCACAGAAGAATAGTATGATCGAGAGGAAGAGCTGGAGGAGAAACTAGACGAAGAACTGGATGAATCACTTGACCCGGAATAATAACTGTCGACATCACAGGGCATCCCTGGCGCAGGCACACATACGCCAGGCCCTACCTCCGGCACATATAGAGCAGATGCAAGACCAAGACAAAGGACCGCCACGAAGCATGCCGCTAGGAGTTTCATGTATTTATCCTTGATCCACGTATATAATAATCCTTTGAAGGGTCAACATTTGACAATCGAGATGCACTGTACCGGACAGCTTCCTGCGGCTTTCTTCTCTTTAGCGTATTGCTCATCTGTGATTACTAGCTCCTGATCGCCTTTGGCGTTTTGTTTTGCGCCGGCTAGATCAGCTCGTCCGTCGCTTCCTATCTTCCACATCTCCGGGGACACGACTGCGCATTCACCTGCGCCAACACAATCCTTTTTCTTGAATATTATTTTGTAGGGCATGCTTGTTCACCTCATTTGAGGGCCATCCGGGGATATTTATTTGTTGTGAATACTCCGCCGCTTGCGGCGAATGGGTTTTGATTTGCTATTGCCTAGAATGCTGTTTCGAACTCTTCGGAAGGGACCGTCTTCGCCTTCCTCACACGCACCTTCTTTCCGACATCGACTTGGACTTTCTTGGCGCCTATACGTCGACTAAGCACGTTTAGGAGGTCTGCCCCAAATAACCCTCCGACCGCCGCCACCCCAGGGCTTGCCTCAAACTTCGCGTATCCCATGCTTATCAAGACATAGACTGCGAATCCGCCAAAAAGTATGCTTGATATCATCTCTATCGCGACGCGTTTCCAGTCTATCTCCAATTTATCGTCAAAATACGCTTTTCGTATCCCCAGTAGCACGCGAAAACCAGCTCCTGCCAATGTGCCTATTATCAATTGTGCAGTCGCATCCATTGTCGCACCACATAATGTGTGTTTTCGATGATATCCGAAAATCCATATCCAAAGAGGAATGCTATGATGACAAGGCCAAACAACGTGCTGCCTTTGTCAAGCATGTATAGCATGATCCCAGAGGTGCATCCAAGAGCACAGGAGTATAGGGCGGACTTGGATTCTTCGCGTAGTGTTGCCCTGAATATTGTCCCTGCCATGCAGGATAACACACTGATCATAAGCGCCATGGCTTCCACAGGGGGAGTCGTCTTAAAAGCCTGGCCTTATACTGCTATATACCTATCAAAATCACAACGCCAAGAAATTCGAGATGATCTCACACTGCCTTACCTCGGGATGGAATAGCACCCCATATATTCTGCCTCTACTCACTGCCTGTGGGATGGCACCATCACTACAGATCAAAAAACCAGTGCCAAAAAAATCAACATAGTTGTTGTGCATCTTGTATACCTCTTGTACGCCATTCACTCCAAGTATGTCAATATACTCTGAGGTATACCCGATTTCTGTCCCTCTCATTTTCTTCCCGCCAAAGACAAGCCCGATTATCTGCATTCCCGCGCAGATGCCAAGCACTGGTTTTTGGAAGTCTCTAAGCCAGCTAAATTCTTTGATGTCTTCCAGATATCCGTCATCCGCAAGTCCTGTGCCGCAGATTATGACTTTTTGAGCCTTATTGATATCCGACTCGCAAAGTTCCTTGTAGTGCTTCACTACCCCTTCCACCCCTACGATCGCCTTGATTGGTCTGACAAATTCATATGAATGCAGTCTCTCCGCGCACACATCGATTATGAGTATCATTCCACATCGATCTCCATTCTCCAGCAGTTCCCTCTGCCAGAGTCTTTCCTGTCGGTTATTTTGAGCGCTTTTGAGAACATTGGGCAGTTTAGCACGAAGGATTCGTACTCGCCGCCTTCTCCAGCGGGGTTGATTTTATGTGTGTCTTGCATCTTTTCCATGTCGATGATAAATTGTTCATCGATCCGTCTGCCAAGCCAATTTTCATCCAATGGAGCGGCAGCCACAGAGCATACGACTGCTAAGAAATCATTCTGTACCAACTCCTTGAGCAATTCCAATTGATCCTTTTGCCATAATGGGTTGAAGCACCACAGGCCAAGGTCGTTGCAGATCCGCTGGACGCGCAGAGATTGGTATACGCTTAGCACTGCCCCAGTCACTATACCCTTGATCCCATGTTTGCCCATCGCCTCTTGTATCACCATTTTCAAATCTGCAAGTTCAGCTTCCTTTTCCCCTTTCGTCTCTACGCAAAGCAGTGGTAGTCCCATCCGCTCCGCTTGTTTCTTGACCTTCTCGATATTTGGGGTATGAAACATATAACTGTCAGGGTTCTTGCTCTGCACACTCAACAGACAGCATACCTCATGCCCTTCTTTTTTAGCCAGATATGCCGCATAGGCGCTATCTTTTCCACCTGAAAATAATACTCCCAGTCTCATAGTGCACCCACGTCATAGACATTAATATAGTTTCACCTCCATAAAGCTATTATACCCCTTGGCCAAAGTTCCTATGATGAACCCAGTCATAGGAAAACTGCAGCGATTCATGCTGGCCTTTGTGCCAGTTTCAGAGGGCCACGAACCAGATTGCACCAGATGCGCGGCGGCGTGCTGTTCTCTTGAAGGTGTCAAGTGTCCATTCATCAGGGATAACCGTTGCTCTATCTATCCGATCCGGCCATTGCAATGCAGAAGGTTCCCGCAGACCAAAGCTCATGTCGAATTCTGTAGAAGCAAATGTGGTAGATGATACCGAAGTCTTAAAAACACTGCCTAATCGCTTCCCGCATATGGATCATGAATTCATCGAATTTCGCAAGTCAGATATCCACCATATGGGTGGTTTCGCCAAGAAGGACATCCCAGTGGGCACTCGCATTATCGAGTACATCGGTGAAAAGCTCTCTATCGATGAGTGTGGGAAACGCGAGGAGGAGCGTCTGAAGCTCTCAAAGACCGATCCAAGCAAAGGCTCTGTGTACATGTTCATCCTAGATGATAAGTGGGCCATTGACGGCGATGTGCCGGAGAATGACGCCAAGAACATCAACCACTCATGCGACCCAAATGCGGAGATTGACATCGTGGAGGGTCATGTCTATATCGTGTCCATAAAGGCGATAAAAAAAGGGGAAGAGGTCACATATAATTACGGTTTTGATATTGAGGATTTCGAGCATTATCCATGCAGATGCGGATCGAAGCGCTGTGTCGGCTACATCCTAGACGAAGAGGAATGGCCAAAGTTGAAGGAAAAGCTAAAAATGGTGACCCATCATAGGTCGTAATCACCTTCTTGTCTGATTATCCAGTTTTTTGCGGCTTCCCTTGAATTGAATGTCAAAGGGTGCGGAAGGGGATATTCTGCACGTGGAAGAATCATGTACTGCATCCGGGGTATCCCGATGATCTGGTCATCATCTTGAGTGTTAGACGATCGTGGGGCTTTGCCTGGATAGACTTCCATCCGAGCCACAAAAAATCGTTCTACTATGTTTTTGTCCATGCCCGCCTTCTCACCTTGGAATCTATTGGCCGAGTCCGTCCCATGGAAATGCGAGTAAAGTGCTTGAAGTACCTTGTTTACCATTGCATGTTTGGTAGAGCAGGGAGCCTATATAAAGTTGGTCTAGCTATTCCAATCCGCCACCCAATCCGCAGGTCTTTTATATGCTCCTTGACAATGGCTTGATATGGACCTAATACCATCTCTAAACTGGCGCTGCGCGACAAAAGTATTTGACACGAAGACGATTCCCGAAAAGGACTTCGACATTCTGCTAGAATCATTACGTCTCTCTCCATCAAGTTTTGGCATCCAGCCATGGAGATTCCTGATCATCAAAGACAAAAAGATACGAGAAAAACTACTCCCTCTCTCATGGGGCCAACCCCAAGTGAAGGACGCATCCCACTTGATCCTTCTGTGCGCAAGGACAGACGTCGATGAGGATTTGATAAGGACATACATCACGCAGATCGCGAAAGCCCGCAAGGTGGAACCATCCAGCCTAAAAGATTACCAGGATATGATGATCAATTTCATTAAGAGCCTCCCTCAAGCCCAGCGCGAGATATGGGCAGCGAATCAAGTCTATATCGCATTAGGGTTTCTCCTGTCGGCAGCGGCTCAATTGGGTATAGATGCTTGTCCGATGGAAGGTTTCGACAGGGACAAAGCAAACGACCTTCTGGGGCTAAAAAAAGACCATCTCACGGCAGTTGTCATGTGTCCTGTGGGCTACCGCTCCAAAGATGACAGCTATTCCAAGCTGGCAAAAGTGAGATGCTCCAAGGAAGAGATATTCCAGACTATCTAAACATTTTTTTTACATATCATATCTGTTATAGAACCATCTCTTCGCCATTTCGACCACTATCAAATATACTGCCACAAGGCCCATGATGGAGGCCATTATCTCCCAAGGCAGTGGCACAAATCCAAAATAAGCGCCAAGCGTGGTGAATGGTATTATCCATCCGATGATGACGACTGCAAAGGTGCTGATGAGAAGATGAGGGCTTGCTTTACTCTCGATAAAAGGTATTTTCCGCGTCCGTATCACATGGATGACAAGGGTCTGTGTCGCAAGCGACTCGATGAACCATCCCGTTTGGAACATCGCTGCAGGTGCGTGGAATATGCCAAATAGCAGGTAGTAGGTGAGCAGATCAAAAATCGAGCTTATAGGCCCAAATATCCACATGAAATGGCGCAGGAATCTCATGTTCCATCGCTTTGGCCGCAGAGTGTACTCTTTATCGACTTGGTCTCCTGGTATCGTTATCTGCGAGAAGTCATACAGCATATTGTTTAGCATGATCTGCACAGGGAGCATCGGCAGAAATGGAACGTAAAGCACTGCTCCAAGGACGCTAAACATATTTCCGAAATTCGAGCTAAGCCCCATAGTGATATACTTGATAGTGTTGCCAAACGTCTTTCTCCCTTCGATTATGCCATTGCGCAGCACCTCAAGCGATTTGTGGGTAAGGACTATATCCGCGCTCTCTCGGGCGATATCGACGGCGGATTTCACCGATATACCGACATCGGAGTTTTTTAGTGATGGCGCGTCATTTATGCCATCCCCCATATAGCCTACTACATGTCCTGCTTTTTTGAGCGCGTGGATTATCCTGTCTTTTTGGCTTGGTGAGACCCTAGCAAAGATGGTCGTCTTCTCCACTTTCACGCTTAACGCTTCATCGCTAAGTGTCCGCAGGTCATCCCCAAGCAATATTCCTTTGACTGCGAGTCCGACATCGGAACAGATCTTCCTAGTGACTAGTTCGTTATCTCCAGTGAGGATTTTCACCTCTATGTTCATGGACTGCATCTCTTTGAGGACGTTCTTCACGTCTTTGCGTGCGGGATCCAGGAAAACTGTGAATCCCAGGAAATTCAATGAATGTTCATCCATCTTGCTGTACGCCTTCTTTATTGGCACTTTCTTGACAGCGATCGCAAGCACCCTGTATCCTTCCGCGCTAAGGGCTCGATACTGGATATGCGCTTCCTTCCCTATGCGCTTGCAGGATCTAAAGATGTCTTCAGGCGCGCCTTTGGTGATGATCATCCTATCCTTGCCCTTTGCGACTACGACACTCATCTTGCGTCTGACAAAATCAAATGGGATCTCATCGATTTTTTTATATCCTGGGACGGGCACCTTGCGGTATTCGACTATGGCGCTATCAAGTGGATTAGGCATCCCCGTGTGGAAATAACTATTGAGATATGCGTGAGTAAACACCTTCTCCGAGTGTTTTCCTCTCACATCGACATATTTCACAAGATGGATATGGTCTTCTGTGAGCGTTCCAGTCTTATCTGTGCAAAGCACGTCCATGCTCCCGAAATTCGGTATGCTGTTGAGTTTCTTGACGATGGCGCCTTTCTTGGCCATATTGATGGATCCCTTGGCCATGTTAAGAGACATTATCGCTGGCAGTAATTCAGGTGTGAGTCCCACGGCGACAGCCAGGCTAAAGAGCAATGATTCCAATAAGTCATGTTTCATGAATACATTTAGGAAGAACAATACTATCACAAGTGATACTAGAGTCTTCAATATCAGATAGCTAAAATCGCCTACGCCTTTCTCGAAATCCGAGATGGCATTTGGCGCGCTCACGACTTGGCTTATCTTGCCAAATTCGGTATTGGTTCCCACCGCGAACACGACAGCAAGTCCAGTTCCGCTTGACACGCTGGTGCCCATAAAAGCGATATTTTTCAGTTCAGATAATGTGGCGCTTGTGCTTCGCGATGCCAGATGTGTTTTTTCCGCAGGGACTGATTCGCCTGTCAGCGATGCTTGGCTGATGAAGAGCTCCTTTGATTCTATGACCCGTGCATCAGCGCAGATGAGTGTCCCCGGCGATAATACCAGGATGTCCCCTATTGTCACATGCTCCGTGGAGATCTCTTTTTGCTCTCCATCACGTATGACTGTCGTTCTTGTCTTGACGATCTCCTTTAGTTCTTCGACAGCCTTGCTTGCGGTGTACGACTGATAGAAATTCAAAGCCACGCCAAGCACTATCATCACGATTATTATCGTGGCGCTTAACACCTCTCCAAAATAGAATGACACGCCCGTGGCGACTATGAGTATCCAGATCAGAGGACTGCGGAACTGCGCTAGTAATTCCATGACCAATCCAGTCTTCTTTGAAGACAGACGGTTTGGCCCATTCTGGGCATAGCGTTTGCCTGCCTGTGCAGAGCTAAGGCCTCCTTCGCTGGTTTTTAGTTTTCCAAGCACTTGGCGTACAGAAAGATTAGCGTACTCGACCGCAGATACCCCTTTTTCCACACGATAGACCGCTTTTTCGTCTTTTTAAGGGTTATTGCGTATTTGCGCGTCACTCAAACCTTAGTGCGTCTACCGGGCGCAGGCGGGATGCCTGATACGCAGGTATGATCCCTGCCAATATCCCTACCCCTCTGATCCGCCATTCCAATCTCTCAAGCGCAAGCTTTTCGGAATACTACGGTGAGCTTCAGGAGAAAGGGTTCATCAAAGAGATCCAAGACAAGAAAGGCAAAGCCTACGTCACGCTCACTGACAAAGGATTCAAGTACCTTGAGAGATACAAATTGATCACGGGTTTTATCGAAGAATTCGAATTGTGATTTCTTCGAATTATGATTTCTTGTTCCATAACGCTTATAACTATGCTGATTCAGATTCGATCATGGAGACCATAACTCTTATTGTGATCGGGATAGTCGCGGCGTTTGGTGCATTCATCATGGTCCCCGGTGACGAGCAGCCGCTAAATGCCACTATCCCTTCTCCGGTAGAAGGGCCCGCACCCATTATCCCAGTCAAGGACAATCATCGTCCAGTGTTTGGTGAGCAGATGGCAAAGCCGAATGCTCCAGTAGTGATCGAGGTTCAAAATATCAGCGCGGCATCTGCCCAGATAGGATTCATCCAATCTCTCAATGTATCAAGACAGGAGCTTTTGGAGATGCTTGATTACGAGTTCATGTATCAAGGTCTAGGACCGATAAAGACTATAGGCATCACTTTTGAGGATGAATTTGATGCAAGGGACGTCCTCACTTTAGAGGACGGCCATATCACGAGCGTCACAGAGGACTCGATAGAGCCTGCGGAATACGAGATGTCATTCACAAGACAAGGCATCCAGACCTGCCTTGATATGCGCAAATCCTTTAGCGCAGGCGTCCTATCCGAATGTATGAGAGGTATGCACACGAATCAGACTGATGTCTTTAACGGTATCATCAAGCGCGGTTGCATCGCGAATTTCGGCACTGACTTCATCTGTCAACCCTTTATGAGATGACGATCCCTATTCAGACATCCGTTTATGATACAATGCGACTAGTTCTTCTGTCTGTTTTCTTCGCTTTTCTATGAACTGTCCGGCATATTTCTCTTCCATCTCTTTTTGCAACCGTGGATATATCAGGGGTACATTGATGCCAGTCACATGCTCCCCTGATTTTATCGCGTCAATGATGGGGATATAGGTGTCCCCCCAACTGCCCGCGTAAGCAGGCATCGTTTGAAGGAAGTACTTTGATGTTAAAGGTTTATGCCACGCCCTAGCTCCGCAAACCACGTCAAAGTCTTTCCCAGTGGCGTGCAGAAAACCCCGATTGTTTTCTTTCTCAAATTCTATTTGAAATGCAGGATAGGACCCTAAAACCTCTGCGCTCCGTCCGATGACGACCAATTGGCTTCTGCCATTATGAGCCTCATCAGATATGAAATCAACAATACCATCTAGGTGATGTGGTAGGTTTACCTTCTCGATTTCTTGCCAGACGATAACCTCGTTAGACCGGCTATTAGCGATCCCGGCAAGGGACTGTCGTCGCTCAACAATTGACTTGCCGGTATCCTCAAACACTTCTGTCGCGTATTTTCTAAGTTCAGAACGGACATCAGATGGTGAACCCCCGTCTGAGACAAAGATTGTGTATCCTAGATGTTTGGCATTGTATAGCGTCTCCAATGCACACTCAAATCTCACCTTTTCCATCTCTTTCCTTGGATCAGGGTAATATGCCATCGTGATGATGGCTACGTCAGATGCGGCACGAGTATGTTTCTTACGATTTGACAGGTCATCAGTTCCCATTTAATCTCACCAGAGGGCATTATGCCCGAGGACTATTTAAAATTGAGGAGAGTGATTTATGTAAACTGGAAATATGGCACTATTATGGTTTTGGCCAAGCTTCACAAGGCTCACAAAGCCTAAACCGCTAGATCTAATCGTTACAACAAGCTTTTCACAACTCTAATATATCAGAGATTCGTCCAATCCCCTCATGAAAACCGCCCTGATGGTTCTAGCGCTCCTGTTATGCGCAGTCGCTGTCAATGCCCAATCCAATTCGACCTCCATGGCAAATCCGGCATCAGTCTATTGCGCCGGAGAAGGTTACAAGGAGACCGCGAAAGGTTGTGTTTTCCCAGATGGCAAGTCCTGCAACCCATGGGATTTCTTGAGGGGTAAATGCGGACAGAAATATACAAGTTGCGCGCAAAAGGGATTCAAAGTGAACAGCAAGACGCAGACAACAGGCACATCTAAATCACAGATAGGCGTATGTATCTTCCCTGACAGGAAAGAATGTGAGCTGATGGCATTCCAGAAGGGCACATGCAAGTACAACGCGCCAGTTGTGATCCCAAGCACAGGTTCACGGGATCTTGCTCAATATATGGCAGAGAAACGCGCCATGAAATACTCTAAGCCCGCGTGCAAGAAGGAGGGTGAGCCTATTCCCGTGATCGCGAACCCGCCGCAGTGTTGTGCCGGTCTAAACGTCATAAAGCCTATGCAACAGATGGTAGTCGGCATAAAAGGGATATGCACGTCTTTATGCGGCAACTTCAAATGTGACAGTCAGGAGACAAAATACAATTGTCCCAGGGATTGCAAGAAGTGAATAGTTTTGTTCTGATTCTTTTTTCTATTCCTTGAAATTCTGCGCAAGTGACTCTATCCAGCTGGACTGCGCTTCCCCAAACTGATTTGCGCATGCGTCTGTGCTATTTCCAAGGTATGGTGCTAGTTGGGCGTATTCCGACGGGTCAGAGCCATATACCATGCACATGACATTCCCAAATCTCTGTTGATCAAAAGAATGTTTCTTCCAATAGGGCAATTGAGAAAGATCCCCTTGCAGTGAGTCCATCCACAGGATGCTCGCTCCGCTTGCGTAATCCCACAACAAGTCGGGATCTCTTATCAAGATGCCCATCATCTGGTCTATGCCTTCTTCATCGAGTGGGGTATTCCAGTCCATTGCAAGCTTATGGCCGATCTCATGGTTTATCAGAAAATATGCGCAAGATGTCGTGGCTTGGTCTAGCTCACTTCCAGAGTATTCTTTTGAGAGTATCGTCTTGATGCTTGCAAGGGTGTCAAAACACAATTCTTCCTCTCCACTTTCACAATCACCGATCTTTATTGTTTCATCATCAAAGAGTTTGAGCTCCTCATCTAGTCCTTCCACTGTTTTTTGGATATCTGCATTAGAAGAGACTAGATCCCTTATTTCAGGGTGGATCTTTGTGACTCCGACCTCAATCGACAGATGTGTCACATTCACAGTAACAGGCTCATTTGAGACATTCAACAATACCACTTGCTCATCATTCTTCGTGCCCGAGCATCCCAAGACGAAGATCAACATCAAGACAACAGCTAAACTTCTCATCATGTTCACCTAAAGCATCGATAATCCGCCTGTCACGGCGTCCACCTTCCCTTCTGGCGCTGGACCTATTCCCAGACAAGTGGCCGTTCCAGGCGCTATCTCGGTATGGCCGGCGTCCACGATAAATCCAGTCACAAGACCAGCGTCATCCGCCCGATTCTTGTATAACAC
Source organism: uncultured Methanosarcinales archaeon (assembly GCA_964359785.1). Lineage (GTDB taxonomy): Archaea > Nanobdellota > Nanobdellia > Woesearchaeales > JAGWAF01 > JACQSU01. Next base: position 16,603 of record CAYHWL010000006.1, read on the forward strand.
AAGCTCTTTTAGATCAGCTACTTTCAACACGACTTTTTTCATCCCTTGCTTTCGCCAAGTGTCGATATCATCCTTGTGTGATTTTAGCAGACATTCGACAGATGCATGTGACACTTGAGCTGCCAATTTCCCTTTGGACATTTTAAGATCCATCCGGACAAGTATGACTTGCTTCATCTCTTTCATGGAGAAAGGCCTCATAGCGCATTATAAAAGCGTTTCTGGCCAAAAAATCAATCCTCCACAATATTTATATACCATTTTGACGGTTAAAACGTCACTAAAAAGGGGTTATGGTATGGGTGAGTTAAGGAAAGACTACATTTTGGATCGCTGGGTCGTCATTGCTACTGGCAGGGCTCACAGACCCCACACAGTCGCCACCAAAGAAGAGACGCTCAACACAAAATGCTTCTTTTGTCCAGGTAACGAAGAGACGACCCCAAAAGAGATCGGACGGGAAGAAAAAGACGGCAGATGGACGCTTAGATGGTTTGCGAATAAGTTTCCTGCGGTGACCCCCGAAGGCCAATGCGATATCAAGACAGACAACACTTTCTACACTTTTAGTTCGAGTTATGGTTATCATGAACTCCTCACAGAGACCCCAGATCACAAGAAACAGCTTTGGGATCTGGATGACGAGAAGATAGCCGACGTGTTCCGCATCTACAACAAACGCATTGAGGCTCTCATGTTGAATCCCCACATAAAGTATGTCCATGTCATCAAGAATCACGGGTCACAAGCGGGCTGCTCCATCGCTCATAGCCACAGCCAGATCTTCGCTATCAATCATCTGCCTGCGTTGTTCCGTCAGGAGCTTGAGGCGGTCAAGAGATATCCCAGCTGCCCATACTGTCAAGTCATCCAAAGCGAGAAGGATTCACACCGAAGATGTTTCGAAAATGATACTTTTGTCGCCTTTACGCCCTATGCGTCACGTTTTCCGTTCGAGATCTGGTTGATGCCAAAATTCCATGCCAAGAACTTGAGCAGCGTGGAGAGTATGTCAGACTTGGCGCAGGTGATGGGCCGGATCTTGAGGAAGCTAAAAGAGCTTGATGCTCCATACAATTATTCACTTCACTACAGCCCTGTTGACGACTACCATTTCCATATCGAGATCATCCCAAGGCTTAGCACTCCCGGGGGCTTCGAGCTTGGCACTGATGAATATATCAATATAGTCTCTCCCGAGGATGCGGCCGCGTTCTATCGAGGCGAACATGGCAGATGAATCCTACGGTCTCCTCACTGACAAGAAAGGAGGATTTCTTCTGTTAGGGCCAAAATTAGCATCGTCAAGATTCCAAGGATGGTATCACTCTATCGACTCACCATACCGTATCATCGAGTCATTTGAATTACAGCAGGATCTCCTGGAGATAACTACGACATTGAACAAGATCGTCCGGGTCTATCCAGGCATCAAAGAGGAGCTCTCTATGATCGAAGGCGCATTGGTCCAGCGGTTCAACCAAAAGGTGACTTTTGATGTCTACTTTGATGGGAAACATATCAATGATCATCGTGTGTGGGGCAGAGAGTATTCTTATTCAAGAAAGGACGGCATGATCCTCCTTCATTTCAATAAGACCAACGACAAGCAAGAGCCTGATGGTCCAGAATACTGCTGGGTTTTGGCCATCTGTTCTGATGATCTTGAGGCGTTGGAAGCCGATCGCTGGATTGAGCACCATTATGATTTTGACGCCCACAGGAACTCTCCGCCGCAGAATCGTTTTGTGTTCCATGGCCTCACGCTAAAAGCCAGAGAATTGGTCTATGCTGTGGGTCATGGAGAGCAAGATGCACAGAAGCGAGCAAGACTGGCCTGGGAGAGGAAGGATTGTATCCTGACGGATCATGAGCCTATCCCGCATGATGAGAAGCTAAAGGGTAGTTTGAGATATTCCTATCATGCGGCTAAACATTCGCTTACCTCTTTATTATACCCTCATGGTCTATTTGCTGGCCTTCCTTGGTTCTTCCAGACTTGGGCAAGGGACGCGGCCATCTCGCTTCCCGCTCTTGCGGATATAGGTCATATCAAAGAAGCGAAAACGCTTCTCTTCAAGCTGATAGATTCCATCGGAGCGGATGGTTTGATCCAAAGCTGTGTCAATCCATTGGCAGGGCCAAGAGTCTTTGATGGGGTCGGATGGATTTTCCACTCCGCGAGATATCTGCTAGATAATCACGCAAGCGAGTTCACTGGCGCAGATAGACAGAGAATCATATCGAAACTTCTAGACTCCATTGAAGCCTTGAAAAAGACGCACATCAAGGACTCCTTACTATATACTGGGCCTCTTGGAACTTGGATGGACAGCTCATGCGGTGGCGATGATAGGGCAGGAGCAAGGATCGAGCATCAGGCTCTTTTTCTTGCGATGTTAAGCTTCAAGATAAAGGAAGGACATTATGATCCATTGGAAAAAGAGATGTCAAGTAAAGTGAGGTATGTGTTCTTCCGTAACAACAGTCTATATGACGGTCAGGATGACCCGACGATAAGGCCAAATATATTCCTTGCTTACAAGGCGTATCCCGCGCTATTGAAAACAGATGAATGGGAATCTTGCTTTGACAGTGCCATCCCAAAGCTTTGGTGCTCATGGGGAGGTCTCTCATCTATCGACACCTCCAACCCGTTATTTATCGGCATCAGCACTGGTGAGGATTCAACATCATATCATCGAGGGGATTCGTGGTACTGGATAAACAATGTGGCCGCGGGATGCATGTGGGATCTGGACAAGAAGAAGTACCAAAATTATATCCACAAGATCATCTTGGCCTCCACAAAAGACATCCTCTCATTAGGCGCGTTAGGCCACCATAGCGAGGTTTCCAGCGCGCATAATCAGACTGGGAGCGGCTGTCTCTCTCAAGCATGGAGTATGGCCGCTTATCTTGATCTGATAAAGATGATCCACCAAAAAAAGTGATCTACTTGCGCCTTTCCCATCGATGGTAATAATCAGGATGCCGCAGATAAAGCCTCATTATAGAGAAATAGTCCTTTCTCGCTATCCAGTCATAGATCATCTCGCCAGCTCTATTGTATAGGCCAGCATCATCGGCATTCATCATACTGATTCTCCTGCTAGGACATCGGGAATTTAACTCCAACTCCATACGACCATTATCAAGTTTGATCGACAATTCTTGATGCCTTGGGGTCTCGACTGACATATGCCCTCTCATTGCCATGGCATATTGGTGATTCAAAGAGACATGATACATCTCTTTCACGCAATTCTCGATGCCGCCATGTCCCATCCCGCCTAAAGGGAATTTCTCATCCCAATCTACCCAGAATCTCCTGCAGGCCTTTGGCATGAATAGTTCATCTTTGCTAAGGGAAAGTAGTGTCTCGCTGCTATATTGGAATATGTCCATCAAGTGTGCGACAGGTATGTGCCACCTAAGATAATTAGATAGTTCAAGACGTATCCCTGCATGACAAAGCAAAGATGGCAAGGTAACTTCACGGTTTGTTTCTCCCACTTCGCTTATCCATCTGATCCCGTCATCCTCTTCGGAGGCCAAATCTTCGACTATAGGTACAGGCTTTGTTCCAGTCATAGGTAACCCACCATCACAGTGTTAGAATTGATATGTAGGTTTTATGCTTTATCCTTGGATATCATTATGCTGTTATGGGAGTGAGATCTATTTCCTGACTTGCGCCTTCCAATAGAACGTCCCAGATCCTGACATAAGGCGTCTCATGGGTTTCCACTGTTTTGTCTCGTTCACTAGTCTAAATACATTGACGTTGCGCATCGACAACTCTCCAGCGGCTATCTCAAATAGTTTCTGCGCATTGATCATATGCAAGATGAAATTCGGGTCAGCCACATATTTTATGCCTGCGTCGCCATTTACCACCAGTTGGGCTTCGTAGCCATCCTGGGTCATGGTGCTCCAGAGATCAAGACCATCTCCCGATCCAAATTTTGTGAGGGTTCCAAACATCACATAATGTCCTTCCCTGTTGCTTGCATCGCGTAAGAACGAATACGGCACTTGCTTGAATTCCTTGCCCTCTGGATCCTTCGAGATTCGCACTGTAGGTATCCCAAGTGTTTTCTCGACAAATAAGCTATCGCCCTTCCTGCCTGCTGCGATCTTCTCTTCTAGGCTCCGATTTGTCATGTAGAACATTGTACTAACATCTAGAGACTGCCGGGTCATCTCATGCCACTTTTGTGCGCTCATGATAAATGGGCACTCCAAAGACTCATTGCATGAGATTTTAAGGCCGCTAGTATACTCATTCCTCCCAGAAAACGATGCTCTGCCAGGCGCGAATATCTCACTTGCCATCTTCAAGGCGCCTCCGCTACGATTCTTAAGGATTGTGCCCAAGCTAGTGGGCTATTTCGGTTTGGCATTTTTGATTTTGCGTGATAAAGTTCAGGCATCTCGCCATTAGGCATTGCCGCTTCTTTTACTTTGTCAAGGTAGTATCCACTCTTGTGTGCATCGCCAAACGATCTGTAGATTATCGATAGCCAGGCAAAACCCATGGTCCATTCAGCTTCGCCCTCTTCGTTGTAGTACCAATCTCCAGAGTATCGGATTAGCCCTTTCTCTCTGACAAGATACTCTTCGACATTTGAGAGTATCTTCTGCTTCATGGCCAAGTCGACCACATCATAAGGATATATCAGTGAAAGGAGTGCAAGATCGACTTTTTTGCTGCACGATTCGGCGGGCAAGAGCATCCATAATGTCTCCTTGCCCGCGTTGACGAGCCAATTTGGGACATCTACTATTCCCTTGACACGAAGTAACCCTGCGACACACGCGCCTACGCTTGAGGCGTGGACCTCTTCGTCATTTTCCCACATGCCATTGTCTTTATCATGCCAGTACTCTATGCTTGCCAAGTACATGACCAATTTCTGTAGTATCCGCGAATCATTGTCCCCTCGTAATACCTTGACGCCTTTGCGTTCAAGATCTCCGACCTTCCATAAGAATGCGCCTATTGCGTCGTTTTGCTTATTGCCCCAATCCTCATGGAACTCTTCATAAGTCTTGGCGTCGTAGCGGGCGTGGATGTACTGATGCTTGTGCTGGGGCTTCTCTTTGACTGCCCAGTCTATCTTGTATTCGTGTTTTAGGAAGATATCAAAAAGCGTGTGCAATCCCTTGACCACAGAATCCATCTCTTTTGCGGCCTCAAGCCCTAATAGAGCATACAAAGTATCCCTTATCCAACATTTATCATAGCCGGTCTCGCCACATGAGGCGGCTTTGAATAGACCATTGTCGTGTTGCAGTGATTTTAGGATCTTGATCGATTTTTCCATGTTGAGATGTTACGTTGTTGGCCTATGGAAGAATTCTCATGATATGGGGGGAAAGAGTGCAAACCACCATAGGCCAAACATTGTAACTAAACGGTGGTAACAAATATAACTATATAAATCTTCCGATAAATAACCACTAAACAGTGACTAAATGATTCACCAAACCAGTTTCATACGATTTCCACGCCAAAACAGTCGAGCAAGGTGATGGCATCGGGCAATGAGAACTTGGCTTTCTTAAGATTGTTCTGCCTTGGATCTATCCTGTAATTGACCGCGTTCAAAAAAGATGCCGCGCCAAGATTTGTGTTGCTAAAGATTGTGTTGAGAAGATCACTTCCTTCGAAATTCGCCTGCTGGAGGTCGCAATTCTCAAAATCACAGTCCATGATCTTACAGCCGACCAACTTCATCCCTTTCAGATTGAGGCTTGAGAAGATCGAATTTGAGATATTGCATTTCGAAAAACCAAAATCCAGAAGCAATTTGCTGCATCTGGAGAAATTAACCCCCATGATCTTGCTCTCGACAAAAATGGCATTGCGGAATTTGGTGTTTGTGACTTCGACATTCGACAGGTTGCAGTTTTCGAATCTGCATCCATTGAACGCGGCGTTCTTGAAGGATTTTCCGCGGAAATCGACATTAACAAAGTTTTGATTGTCAAATTCTTGGTCGAGATATTCCATCGTAATAGAACATCCGTCTTGTATAAAATGGTTGCGAGAAAAAATCTACTAAAACATCCCTTGTGGTATCGGATAAGCTATCTCACGGCAAATGTTCTGGAGCTCTGTGGTGGCGTGGCAGGTGGCCTTTAGGATAGGCAAATTGAGCTTTAAGTATGCACTTACTTTCTCTTCCAAATCACAGCCGCAGGTCACGATTGTCATATTCGAATTACACCTAAACATCTTAAACCACTCGTTACTGGTTTGCCCATCTTCGCGAGGCACATGTAAGTATATCCCATTTATCTTTTTCCAATTATCTGTACGATAAGCTCCATAGACCACTTTCATCCAGCTGCGTATCCTCGTTTCGGCGATATACTTACTTGGATATTCTTGTCTTCGAGGCTCAGCCCAAGTGCATATGCCTAGATACGCCCCTCCCCGAGTCTCATGCAATCCCATCGGAAATCCACGAATATCATACGGTGAGACAACCACATAAAAGGCCGGTGCTGCCATGTATTCGCTGCTCCGAATATACTTTAGCATTTCCTCTTTAGATAGATAATGTTCATGCCCAGTCTCCCCTTTTATCCTGTCAACCGGCGCTTCAATCTTAGTTGTATTATTTCTCTTCATTTTCCATTCACCATTCAGGTAAAAGCTAACCCACTCTAAATTAATATGTTGTCCAATCTTGGACAACAAAGTTTATATACCAGCGGTTCATTGCTTATCTTATTCAAATGAAAGGATTCGAAGATTTGGTGCGGTTAGGATTCAACCTTAATGAAGCCAAAGTCTATGTCACTTTGCTCAACTTGGGCCCCTCATTGGCAGGCGCGGTCGCCAGAGGGGCCCAGTTGGAGCGTTCTTCCACTTATAACGCGTTAAAGGCGTTGCAGCAAAGAGGGATAGTTTCGACGATACACGAGAACAAGCGCATGATCTTTGTCCCCGCATCCCCTGAGAAAATAACAGACTACTTCGAGGAGAAGCAGATGCAGGCCCGCAATCTCGTCCCAGAACTCGCGAGTCTCTACAAGGCGACAAAAGGGAACAAGCAGGTGAGTCTCTACAAAGGATACAAAGGCCTCAAGACGGTGTTTGATGATATGATAAAGACCATGAAAAAAGATGACACCTGCTATATCATCGGTTCGGAGGGCAGATTCTCGGAGACGATGCCGCATTATGCTCCCATGTTCCGGAAGAGGAAAGAAGAGGCGAACATCAAGACAAAGCTCTTGGTGAGGAAGGATCGTCCTGGCAAAGCAAGAGGAAAGCTCACGCAAGTAAAGACCCTCCCACTCTCTGGAGTCTCTCCAAGCACTATAACTGTCTATGATGGCAAGATAGCTATCATAATGTGGGACGAGGATCCGCAAGCGATCATAATCGAGCATGACTTGGCTAGCAGGACTTTCAAGGAGCTCTTTGGCACGATGTGGCAAAGCGCGAAAAGCTGAACAGTTTGCGGATTTGTTTCATGAATTTTAGAACACCAATTTAAGACAGGGTTTCATGCCAAAACTCTCACGTCTGCATGATTCCTTGACTTCCAGGCTCTTGGAGACTGGAAAGTATGAGCCGCCTGCAGCATATTCTGGTGATCCAAGGCCGCAAAGACGGCAGAGTCATCAGTATCTCGCCTATATCCTGGCTGGGATAGTGGCATGTATGGCTTTGGAGTATGTTCATGACCAGTATGCCACAAGTCCTACAGAAATCAAATCTAGAGATGAATTTCCGCCCCATACCACTTCCCCATCCTTGGACCATTACCCTTTGGACCATGACAGTCAGAGCCGTAAGTGACAAAGAGGCCAAGATGCTTGGCTACGACCGCGAAATATTCGTTGATAAGCCCCTCTTTATCCGCGTGATCAGGGTCATTCCCAGAATAAAAGTACATCTCGATGCCATCTAATCCATGTTTTGCGAGGTCTATTATGAAAGAAAGGCTTGAAAACTCTCCATTAGCCTCCAACCACTTGGCGCGGGGCTCCTCCCATCCTTTCTTCATCCCGCCTTTATAGCCAACTGATAATCCTGGATGCGCTATCACAGCCTTTCCACCTGCGCGATGCACAGCGTCTATCGCTTCATAGAAGGTAGGTTTCTTGGCGTTTCCCACCCACAAGAAAGAGTACTCTGCCTTGCATTCTCTGCTCTCTTTCCTTCCGCTCGCTATAGCGCCGCGGATGCAATCTCTATCTGCGCCGTATCTGGTGAGGATCACTTCAAGAAGGTCCGGTTTTGAGATGAATGGGTGCGGGTTGTCATAATGGAGTTTATTGTTGCGATGATTGATTACGTCGGCTACACAGAGGGGTTTAGGATCCACAAGCGAATATTTCATCGTGGCATTCCTTGAGAATCCCTCACCCAGAATATACTCATTGTACGCCTTGCAATATCCGTCCATAGCGTCCATCCTGGCTTTTGCGCGTGATAGCGCGAAGTCTTGCATCAGGGGTATCTCAAATCCAAGCCCTAGCAGTTCCAGATCCCGAACCTTCACATCCCCACAGTCATAGACTGCGTCGATCTCTATCCCTGTCACGACTCTTATGTCTAGTACGCTTCCTATCTCCATGGCTTCACGCAACCCCTGGATGCTGTCATGATCTGTTAATGCGATGACATCAAGCCCCCTATTCTTCGCTTCAACAACAACTTGTGACGGTGTCCATAGACCGTCTGATGCCTTTGAATGCATATGTGTGTCGATTTTCATTTTCCATCCCTTATTCCATCAAGTGGTCTGTGCCTATTAATCTCCTTTTCGTTTCTAGCGGGTGTGGGACACAAATAGTTAGTCTTTTAGGATGATTATGTATGCTCGGCGGCCGATATACTTTTTTTGGGAGTCGAGTTTAGCGCCGTTGCCGTGTGGAGTTACTATTTTTTCGTAGATTTCTTCGACGTTGTCTTTGAGAGTTATTTTTCCTCCGGTTACTGCTTGTACGGTTCTTGGCATGATTTGTAGTGGTTACATGTAAAGACTTAAATACTTATCGGTGTTGTAGAATATACATGAAAATCAACACGAAACAAGTGCGGGAAATGGCCGCAATGTTAGATGACATCGTTAAAGAATACAAGGAACAACATCCTCCAAAAGGAAGGGATTGGCGAACGTATGAGCAACGAGTTGCGCAGCGTTTGAAGATTGCATTTGGAGAACTCAAACCTCTCGTGCATGAAGCAGCGTCGTTGATTCATGTTGAATCTGGTGAAACTCGTGGTGTTAAACCGGTGCTTAGCGCGGAACAGCGAACACTTGCCCTTTTGATGAAACATATTTTTGGTAAGAGCAATAGGAGTATGGCCGCAATGTTTGCATTATTTGCTTTGCTAAGTAACATTGATGTGAGTTACAAAAGTGTTGAAAGATTTTATTCAGATCCCGAAGTCATTGCGGTACTACATAATTTACATATTCTTATTTTGCAGAAGAAAGGAATCAAGGAAGTAGACGGGTCCGGAGACGGAACCGGCTACTCCTTGACGATCAAAATGCATTATGCAGCACATGCTCAAAAACTCAAAGACAAATTAAAAGATGGCAACACCCAAAAAAAAGAATACAAAAAAACACAGTTTGTCTACTCATTTGCCATCATGGATATTAAGACTCGCATGTACATCGGCTTGGGAACCAGTTTCATAAGCGAAAAACAAGCTTATAATTCCGCAGTCAACATGGCCAAAGAGTCAGGAATAAAACTCAACAGCATGCGACTCGACAGATATTACAGTGGCCAATCCACACCAAAATCCCTCGCACAAGCATTTGGCAACATCGTCTTATACCTCATACCAAAAACAAACGTCACCATCAAAGGACCCTGGACATGGAAACGCATGTTATCCAAATTCGTCAACGACACAACAAAATATCTCGAAGAATATTACCAAAGAAACCAATCAGAAAGCGGCATCGCCGAAGACAAAAAAAGAACTGGCTGGAAACTGGGACAGAAAAGACCAGACCGAATACACACCGCCAACATGCTCACGTCCCTGTGGCACAACCTTTACTGGTTAGGATAAATCAATTCTGTCCCACACCC
>CAYHWL010000007.1:0-1995 GCA_964359785.1 uncultured Methanosarcinales archaeon
CTCTCGCAAGGCAAAAGCTAAGAATCCAGCATTTATGATAATCCCTCAAAACGGACCGGAGATCGCAGTCGATTACCTTGACGCGATAGATGGCCAGCACAAAGAGACGACATGGTACGATGACCTTGGCAATCCCCTAGTGCAATATGATGACATGGTCGAGCAGATCTATGCCATGGATAATCTTGTGGCCAACGGAAAATTCGTCTTGAATGTCGATTATGCTCCAACCCAAAACAGACGGTGCGAGATAATGAGTTTCGACCAAGACCACGGCTACACTCCTGCAGTGGGCCCGATATCACTGGATCATATCGAGAATTTCCCGACATGCACCCCATCGACGCAGTGTGTCTACTCCTACGGTCCTTGGATGCCAAACTGCACGACGGGAAGCATATACCGGTTGATCAAAGACAAGACTCCAAAGATCTGTCAAGGCACGCCCAATATCACGATGTCTTGCATCCCTTGTCAATCCTACACGTTCACAGCCTGGGGCGCGTGCCAGCCAAGCGGTTATCAATACAGAGAGATCGCCGCAGAGACTCCGGCTGGTTGCGTAGGCGATCCATTGACATATCAGCCTTGTACTTATGTCCCTTCTTGTCAATACAAGTACGGTGATTGGGGAGAGTGTTCACTAGCAGGCATCCAATCAAGGCAGCTCACAGATACCTGGCCTCAAGGCTGTCAAGGCACGCCAAATATCACACAGAGATGCGACTTCTTCTGCGCAACGCAGAACTCCTGCAAAAGTGTGCATGGAGGCAACACCTCATACAATTATCGATGTGACATGCTTGGCAACGCCAACATGCTCTCTCCTTTCTTATGTTCTTGTGATGTGCTCTGCGATCCGAGAGTGAACACGTTGTCAAGAAGATCAGATGGTGCGGTCCAGCTCACGTCATGCGCAAATTCAAGTTGCCAGAATCCCGTGTTTTCTCCAGATGGGACAAGGATACTCTATAACGAATTTAAGGGTGGATTCGGGAATGGCCCTTCAGCGCTGCTCATACTGGATTTACTAAGCGGCAATGTTTCGACTATCACATTTGGGGAGCAGACTGCCATGACTTCAGGCAGGGGTTCCTGGATCGGCGAAAGGATAGTATTCTCAAGCGATGTAGTTGGGCACCAGCAGATATATTCTGCGGATTCAAATGGGCACTACCCCTCTCTCGTGAGCACAAAGCAAAGCAATGCGCTGGGTCAATATATCAAGCCTGTCATGAATCCAGGGAACATCGATCTTATCACTTTTGAGTATTACGAAGGTACAGAGAGCGCAGTCCCGCACAGGTTAGGCATACTAAAAAATGGCTCCCTCTTCTGGCTGACAGAAGGGAGCCTTTTCGATGACAGGCTGCCGTCATGGTCTTCTGACGGCCACAAGTTGATGTTCCAGCGGGCAAAGAATGTATCAGGCAGGAGCAATGGGATTTTCACGACGCAGATTGCCGATGTGGCCGGCAACCCTCCGGCATTATCAAATTTGAGGCAGGTGTCCGGCAAAGAGGATGTGGTCACTTATGGATCCTGGGCTTATGACGACGCGCAATTCCTGGGCACTGTTGAAGTCGGCATGCTACCGCCAAAGATATTCATCAATAGTGCGCTTGCCGCAGGGAAGACTGCCAAGATCACGGATTCGACCATGTGGGATCTTGCGCCCGATATCTCACCAGACAAGAAGTACATAATCTTTGAGTCCCATATTCCTGATGCGATCATTAACAAGACGTACACGACATATCCTTCAGAGATTTTCATCATCCAGGCGCCATATCTTCCCGCATCAGCTTCTTGTCCTCTTCCAGCTGGACAAAATTGCCCATCCTGCGTGTCAAGGACATACACGCCCTGGGGTATGTGTCAGATGAACAATAAGCAATACCGTCAAGTCCTGGAAAAAAGCCCTGCGAATTGCACTGGCGAGCCATTGATAGAGCAATCTTGCACGTTTCAGGCAGTTTGCCAGTACACTTACAC